>UQOJ01000016.1 GCA_900542635.1 uncultured Collinsella sp. | reverse complement strand
GCGCCGAATGCTCGCCATCGAAATTTATCGATGGCCTATTTCAGACTGTAATGGGGCGGACACCAGCCACGGTGCCCGCCCCCCCTGTATTTGGTATGCTCGGTATGATTATCCCTCACAAACAATCAAAGAAATCTCGACCGCAATCGGTCTACGGTAAAGCAAATGGTAAAAACGCTTGCTACGTTTATTAGGCAGTCAATTAGAATCGAAATGCATTGACTATTCCCCAACGGGGTCACGCCACAAATCCACATGAGCATCGAGGCTGGAAGCGGAAGCATGGAATTGGCCCCGATCTGTATGTAGATCGCTACAACGTTGACAAGCAACAGCATGCCAATCGGACCGAAGCCGGACCCAAAATAGGAAACAGCGATCACGCAAGAGACCACGTATGCAAGGCAGGCAGCGGCAGCAAGAACAAGTCGATAGCAAAATACATGCAGGTTGAAATACTGCTGAGCATCCAGAACGATTGCGCAGTTAAGACAGTACAAAACGACACTCGACAGGATAAACGCGACCAAAAGGGCGAGGGATGACAGTATCGCCCGCGCAACAGTAGCGCACACCCGCTTCCCTCCCCGAGCCGCCGACAACCCCCACGGTTCCTCAATAAAGCCCGAACTGACAAAGCGCGGCACAATGCAAGCCGCGATGAACGGAAAGAACAATGCATGAGCCAACGGGGCTACGTTGAACAGCAGACCGCGAAAGACCTCTGCATTACCAAATAGAAGGACATCCTCTGCCGATAGCCGAAGCGTCGGGTCTGGGAAAAAGCCCAAGAAACTGTTCTCACGGAGGCTACAGAACCACATCGGGAAAGAATTAAGCTGCAATGCCACCATGCACGCATAAATTACCAAGATTAAGGCGTACACCCATTTGCTCACATGCTTCAATTCTGACTGGAGAAGTCTTTTAATCTGACGAGCCATTGAGCACACCCCCAGCGCGAAAGCTCACGAGAGCGTAAATCAATACCGATAGACAGCTGGCTGCCACGCCATATTCCAGAAGTATCAGCTGACCCATATCGCTATACCCAAGGGCACATCCGACTCCAAGGTACGGCCCTGGAAGGAGGAAGATCCATCGCAAGGATGGTATGGGCGTCTGAAGGTAAGTTCCGTAGAGCGTCAAGCTCATGACAAATCCGATTATTACCACAGCCCCGCTAAATACAGCGCTGCCCGTGATCCGATAGATGGTCACCGTCTCCAGCGCAACCGATATCACCAATACGGCGTTGATCATCATCGCAGGCAAAAATGCAGCCAGCATGCTATGCGCATAGTTTTGCCCTCCACGTGTTATCGCTATTGCAAACAGAAGAAGGCAAAGCGCACTATATGCTGCGCCGATTATTAAAGCAGACGAAAGTACATGTGCCAGAGCCCCGTTAAAGCGGGCAAGACCTCTTGCTGAAGAAATTCGGTATCCCTCTTCATAGCCGCGCTCCTGTAAAATCGCCAGACAAACGATGAGTGGAACGAACAGAGAGGTGCCGGCAAAAGCACTGCGCACAAGGGACTCATCGGGTGCAGAAGGATCAATTACATTCCAGCAGAAGCCAATACCCTCCCCAAAAACGCTATTGCCAAAGGCGAGCAACGTTGTTCCGTTTTTTAGAAAGATGCCGAAGAGAAGGCCGAACGCCAGCATAAGCGCAAGACCAAACTTCGCCGGAAACATCCTGTGCAAACGCATCATATCTGCCTTTACGGGATGGATCGCCCGCTTCATAGCGAGACCGCCTTCATCAAGCGCCTGTAATACTCTTTTAGGGACGACGCCTCATCCCTTATGACGTCCATCGATTCCTTTTTCAGCAGTTCGCCGTCATGAAGAAACAGGCAGCTTGTTGCAACCGATGCCAACTCATCCAAATCATGGCTAGAGATGAGCATGGTCTTACCCTGTTCTCGATTCAATCGACCGATAAGGGCCCATATACTCTCGATGCCCAGCGGGTCCAACCCGTTTGCTGGCTCATCAAAAATAAGCAGATCAGTGTCACCCAACAAAGCCGTAGCTATATCCAGCCGCCGTTTCATTCCCAGAGAAAAACTGCTCACGCTCTTTTTCTCTTCGACGTCCAGCCCGACTAGGCCCAAGACGCGAGGAACCTCACGTTTCTCATCGAGCCCCCATTCCGCACATCGAATCCGAAGATTCTCAGCCGCACTGAGGGATTGGTATGCTCCGCATGAATCTGGCACATAGCCGACACGCTTCCGCATCAGGCTCAGCTCTTTTTTCGACTTGCCTCCAAAGAGCTCCACGCTCCCCGACGATGGCTCACAGAGGCCCAGCACTATTTTAATAAGCGTGCTTTTGCCCGCCCCGTTTGCACCAACAAGGGCGCAAAGCTCAGACTGATCCACCTCGAAGGAAACGTCATGCAATACACGCCGTTTTCCATAGCGCTTTGACACCTTTGATAGCTTTATCGCTGATGCGCTCATTGGCCTCCCGTCTTGCTCGATAGCAAAACTGCTCATATCGTTCCTTTTCTCTTTTATTGTTTTTCCTAGTTGTTATTGTTTGTCGATAACTTGTATTTGTCAAGATAATTAATAAAGAAGGGACCCGTGTTAAACACAGGTCCCTTTACACTGATATTTCGTTATAGCTGTTTGCTTTATGCTACTCGTCACTCAAATCGACAGCGAAGACTGATGTCGGAAGCAACGCCTCGTTGCCTCCGCCATCCCGCATCTGTCTCACGACATTTTTTGCACGCTCAACAATAAGCTCCTCAAGCTCTTTCTCACTCACCCGCCGAATAATATCTCCCGGTTGACAGTCAAGTTCATCGCAAATATCGAGAAGCGTCTTAAGGCGAATAGCTTTAATTTTTCCGTTTCTTAGCTTAGAAATATTAGCCGGAGTATGCCCCGTGGCACGAATCAGATCAGCACTGGTCTTTCCGGTCTTAAGCAGCTGCGTCTCAAGCTCGATGATGAGATAGCTCATGCTTCCTCCTACACAAGCTCGTCAGACTGCTCTTGGAGCAGCGAGGCATAACTCCAGATCACCGAGATACACAGACAGACAGCCGCGCCGATAAGCGACCCCGCATCAAAGGCAACGCCTTGGCAAATCTCAATAACGAAGGAATGAGGCACGACGTAAAGCTCCAGCCCACCAATGGTAAGATTGACCGATCCGTAGGCACCAATAAGCGAAACCGCGGCGTTAACAGCAAAGGCAAGCGCAAGAACACGGATAAGCCGCACATGCGTCTTGGTAAAGGGCGAGACGCCTCGCGAGATGTTACGGCTGATCCCACACAGAACGACAAGCGAAATACCCACGACGAGTGCCAGGCACAGTCCGCTTGGGATAACGATGCACCCGCCATTGAGAAGCGTCACGACGCCGAAAGAATCGACAGAAGCAACGTTTGCAACCGCATACCAGATCACGTAAACAACCAACGCAGCAAAAGCGACGAGCATCCCTGCAAAAACGGCTGCCATGCAAAAACCAAGCTTCCTGGTTTTTTCGCCCGCCTTGGCCATACGCTGAACGCTGTTGGACATACACTCACCCTCATCGACTCTATCGTTATTCGAACAGTTTATCGAACAACGATATGGATTGCATGCGGAAAGCCCCGCCAGTGCGCATAGGCCATTCACTAATCAGAAGGGGTGAGAGTGGATTTTGGACACGTATCGAACGAGAGTGGATAATCTCCCACTTTGAGGCCACCACCGGGCCTAAAACGGGAGATTATCCACTCTCATAGTCATCAAGGCTCGCAAGCTCTTATTCGGCCGCCTCGCGCAGGGCCGACATCGTAGCCGCATATTGCTGCTGCAACGCATGCATTCCCTCGCGAGCGCCGTCAACGGCATCGGCGCCGCGCAGCGCTTCGGTCACCACGACCGCCGGCTCGTACAGATTATCGAATCCCAGGTTCTGGCTCACGCCCTTGAGCGTGTGCGCTGCCATAAACGCACCTTCGGCGTCTCCCGCCGCCATGGCAGCCTCCAGCTTGTCCATGCTCTCGTCATCCAAAAACTTGAGGGCAAAGCGGGCAAGCATTTCCTCGCCCATCAGCCGAGCGCACGCGTCTTCATAATTAGCGCCGATTTTCTCATACGCCTCACGCATGGAAATCATGGATTAAAACTCCTTTGGTCAAACTAAATCGTGGGAAACGCGACGACGTCGGCGGGGCGTGCCAACGTCTCGGCAATTTGGTCTTGCACCTCGAGCAGGCAATCGAGCAGCAGCGGGTTAAAGGTACCGCACTTACCATCCAGGATCATCTGGATCGCCTCCTTGTGCGGGATAGCGTCCTTGTACACGCGCACGCTCGTCAGCGCATCGTACACGTCAGCCACCGAAACCACCTGTGCGGCAATGGGAATTTCGTCGCCCTTAAGGCCATCGGGATAACCCTTGCCGTCCCAGCGCTCGTGATGCCAACGCGCAATCTGGTACGCATATTCCATAAGCGCATTGCCAACGTGATGGCGGCCCAGCTCAAGCAACATGTCGGCGCCGATCGTGGTATGCGTCTTCATAATCTCGAACTCCTCGGGCGTAAGGCGTCCGGGCTTGTTGAGAATCGCATCGTCAATCGCCATCTTGCCGATATCGTGCAGCGCCGAAGCCAGGGCAATCGTGGAGCGTTCCTCATTGTCGAGGGAGATCGTGCCGCTACGCTGGACCAGACAGTCAAGCAGCAGCTCGGTCAGCTTTTCGATGTTCGTAACGTGCCTGCCGCTCTCGCCGTTGCGAAGCTCCATGACGCCGGCCATGATGTCGATGAGCATGCGACTGTTCTTGACGCGCTCGTTGTACTGCTGGGACAGCAAACTCGTCAGGCGGCGCTGTTTGGCGTATAGGCGGATGGTGTTGCTTACACGGCGACGCACGACACGGGAATCAAACGGGCGGTTGATATAGTCCGAGGCGCCCAGCTCGTACGCGCGCAGAACCATATCATCGGAATCTTCACTCGAAATCATGATGAAAGGCAGATTGTCGATACCCGATCGGCACGAAAGATCGGCCAGCACCTCGAAGCCGCTTATGCCCGGCATGACAATATCCAGCAGCACGAGCGACAACTCATCGCCATAGCGGTCGACCATGTCGAGCGCCGCACGACCGTTATCGGCCTCGAGGATGCAATACTCGTCCTTGAGCATCTCGTTGAGAATGGCTCGGTTCATCTCGGAGTCATCGACAATAAGCACCAAAGGCTTTTCGCTTTGGAAGGCCTCGATGGAATCGGCATCGGTCACGACCGTACCGGCTTTTGCCTTAGCGCGGCTCAATAACTGGACAGCGCGGCCAACGCCCTCATCGACCGTCTCGCCATGAATGCGAACGCCACCAACACATGCCGTCAAGCTCACGTACTCATGGCCCGGAACAATCGTGGCATGAACGGCATCGGACACCTGATGCAGGCGACGGGTGAAGTCATCGGAGGGAATATTGGGCATGACGACCACAAACTTGTCGCAGCCATAGCGTACGAGCTCGTCAGTCGAACGAATTCCGCTGCGTATGGCTGTCGCCACAGCACCGAGCGCAAGGTCGCCGGCATGACGGCCACACGTATCGTTGAAGACCCTAAAATCATCAAGGTCGATCACCGCAACGCCGACATTCATGCGGGCGCTACGGAGCTTTTCCTCGTAATATCGGCGATTGCGCACACTCGTCAGCACGTCGGTGTAGACGAGGTCCTCTTCTGCAGCCTCTTGCTCATCGATCGGACGCACCATCAGCAGGACGTGAGGCTCGCCCTCGACTTTCAGAGGACGCAGGCGAGCGCGGTACTCGGTACCATCATTGAGCAGCTGCTCCGATACATCATCGGAACCTGCCAAGGCCTCAAGACTCGACTGACGCAGACAAGGGCACCGATTGCCGGCGAGCAGGCAGTTAGGCTCGCTCTTAATCTGATCGGCCGACAGCAAACGCACCACGGGGTAGGTCTTCGCGACGCGGGCGACCTCGGCGGCAGCCTCCTCGTCGGTTAGATTGACCTCGTGATTATTGAGCATATGGGGCCCTTCCTATCGTTACGCACGGCAACGGTGCATATCAATTGGTACAAGGGTAACATCTAACAGCTGAAGGCAAACGCGCGATTATCGTTACATTTTTATGACCTGGCAAGCGGCGATAATGGAGCCGCGGACGCGCGGTTATGGGCGCATTCGTTAACAATGACGAAACGCTAACAGCCCCCCTCCCCGCAGGTCGTCGAGCGTGCTAACGCTCCAAGACATCGCGAACGGCGTTTGCCGCCGTAACGGGGCGATCGCGCAGACCGTTATGCGCGCCCGGGATCGTCACAAGGGGGCAATCGAGATATTCGGCAGCCGCTCGCGTGCCAGCCTCGCGGGGTGTATCGACCGAAAGCTCGCCCAAAAACACGGCCGACACCGCCTTTGACGCGCGGGCGTGCTCCCAGTCGGGAGCATATGTCATATTTGTTCCGTATTCATTGGCCATAAAGCAACGACCATTGCGCAGGGCATGTTTGACTTCCGCTTCGGTCGTCCCGGGAGCCTCGGGGTCCAAGTCGCCGAGGGCTCCCAAGAAAAGCCGGAGCGCCCTTGAAACCTTTCCGGCCGCAATCATATCGAGCAAAACCGGGGCTGCGCCCATGCCGACGCCTTCGGCCGGCACAGCCGGCTCATGCAGAATCGCACGGGCGACGAGATGGGGTTCGGCGCGAAGAAGCTCCAGCGCCACCAACGTACCGGCGCTATGCGCAAGCACATTTGCCGGAGCGCCAACGTGTTCGATCACGGCTTGCAGGTCGGCGGCCTGTGCGGCAAGATCATAGCTGCCGTCTGCCGCATCGCTGCTGCCACCGCAGCCGCGGCGGTCGTAGGCAATTACGCGGTAGTTGCGGCTGAGCTCACAAGCGATACCGTCAAAAAATGTGCCGTCGACACAAGCGCCGTGCACGCACACCAAGGCAGGAGTATCAGGCGACACATCTGGGCCGGCATATTCGCGACAGGCAATCGTGGTGCCCGCATTCTCGACCGTAAAATCCATGTTGTGCCCCCATCATCAATGCTCATCCAGTTGCACGTCAGCGCAGTTGGATGGGCCCGCATTGCCTTACGCCTTGTTAACAGATTAACTGTACCCGACCCGAGGCTTTTCATGGCACGGCATAATGGGCGACGTGAAAAAACGAAACTTGTAAAGCAAGAGCCCGCACCTTGCTTTGGAGCCGATGCTATGCTTAGGCACAATTGTCTTGAGGAGCATATGCCTATGTCTACGTTTTTGAATGCCAGCCCCATCTTTGGGCCCGTTCGCAGCCGTCGCCTTGGTCTCTCGCTCGGCGTCAACATGATGCCGGCCAGCGGCAAAATCTGCACGTTCGACTGCATTTACTGCGAAAACGGCCTCAACGCCGAGCGCCCCTGCCATGAGCCGTACAACACAGCCGCCGCGGTACTCGACGCGCTCGAGGCAAAGCTGCGCGAGATGGCAGCCGAGGGCGAGCTCCCCGATGTGATCACCTTCGCAGGCAACGGCGAGCCCACCGCTGCACCGGAGTTTCCGCAGGCCATCAGCGGCGCCGTCGCGCTGCGCGACGAGCTTGCCCCAAACTCCAAAATCGCCGTGCTCTCAAACGGTACGCGCGCCGACCGCCCCGAGGTGCACGACGCGCTCATGATGGTCGACGACAACATTCTTAAGCTCGATACCGTCGATCCGGCGTTTATCCAGCTGCTCGACCAGCCTGTTGGCCCCTACGACGTCGAGCACCAGATTGAGACGTTCGCAAGCTTTGACGGTCACGTTATTATCCAGACGATCTTTTTGACCGGCGAGTATCAGGGCAAGCCCATCGACAACACCGGCGAGGAGTGCGTTGCCCCTTGGCTCGCGGCGCTTGAGCGCATTCGCCCACAAGAAGCGACCATCTACACGGTGGCGCGCGAGACGCCGGTCGCCGGCCTTGCCAAAGCAGCGCCCGAGGTGCTCGACGCCATTGCCGCGCGCGTCCGAGCCCTCGGCATTCCCTGCCAGGTGAGCTACTAGCGCGCAGCTGCCCTGTGAGTGGGCTATACTAGCTGCGAATGAAAGGAAGTTAGCCATGTTTGACAATGGACCTGTACCCGGCCGCAACGACGCTTGCTGGTGCGGCAGCGGCAAAAAATATAAGAAATGCCACAGTGCCTTTGATGAGCGCCTCGAGCGCTTGTGGGAAGAGGGCTGGGAGGTCTTGCCCCGCACGCTCTACAAGACGCCCGCCGATATCGAGGGCATCAAGCGCTCGGCCGCCATCAACGTGGGCGTGCTTGATTATGTGGGCGAACACATCGCCGCGGGCATGACCACCAACCAAATCGACCAGATGATCTACGACTACACCGTCGAGCACGGTGGCACGCCGGCCGACCTCAACTACGAGGGCTACCCCAAGAGCGTGTGCACCTCGATCAACGATGTGGTCTGCCACGGTATTCCCTGCGATACGGACGTGCTGCACGAGGGCGATATCATCAACGTGGACTGCTCCACGATTCTTGACGGCTACTTTAGCGACTCGAGCCGCATGTTCTGCATCGGCGAGGTCTCGGCCGAGCGCCAGCGCCTGGTCGACGTCACCCGCGCCAGCGTGGAGGCGGGCCTTGCCGCCGTCAAGCCGTGGCTGCCGCTTTCCGTCATGGCCGAGGCCGTGCAAAAGACGGTCGAGGACGCCGGCTTTAGCGTGGTGCGCGAGTACGGCGGACACGGCATTGGCAAGGAGTTCCACGAGGACCCGTTTGTGGGCTTTACCACCGAGGCGCCCGATGTGGACACCATCATGGCCCCGGGCATGGTCTTTACCATCGAGCCCATGGTCAATGCGGGAGCGCCCGACATCAAGATCAGCAAGGGTGACGGTTGGTGCGTGCGCACCAAGGACGGCAGCGATTCGGCCCAGTGCGAGGTACAGCTCGTGGTGACCGAGGACGGTTACGAGCTGCTGAGCTGGTAGCTGTAGATGCGCCGGGCTTCGCGATGGATATGTTAGCCGTCGCGAAGCCCGGCGTTTTTATAGCGTTTTGCCTGATAAAACCTGCCAAAATAAACCTGTCCCTTTTTGGCAGGTCAAGCGGAGAGGACTGCTTGTGAACATCCTGGTTTTGTTGCCCGTCAACGACCGCCATCGCGGAATTCTTGAGTCGAGCGCTCCGGGCGAGGACTTTATCTACACGAGTGCCGACGCCATCACGCGCGAACAGGTCGCCGATGCCGACGTGATCTTGGGCAACATCAACCCTGACATGCTCACGGCATGCGAGCATCTCCAGCTGTTGCAACTGCAGACCGCGGGCTATGACGACTACCTTGCCGCCGGCACCGTGCCGGCCGACGCCAAACTGTCTTGCTCGGTGGGCGCCTACGGCCAGGCCGTAAGCGAGCACATGTTTGCCATGGTGCTGTCTATGATGAAGCGCCTGCCCGGCTATCACGACTTGCAGCGCGAACATCGCTGGGAGGATTTGGGGCCGGTCACCTCGCTCAAAAATGCCAACGTGCTGGTGCTGGGCGCGGGCGACATTGGCGGCCACTTTGCCACGCTCTGCCGCAACATGGGTGCGCACGTCCGCGGCATCAAGCGCCATCCGCTCGTCTACCCCATTGTGTTTGAGGACATGGACAGCATGGACGCCCTGTCCGAGCGCCTGGCCGAGGCTGACATCGTCGCATCCTTTATGCCCAGCACACCCGAGACCCGCGGCCTGGCGAACGCCGAGTTCTTCGCCGCGATGAAACCGGGCGCCTTCTTTGCCAACGGCGGCCGCGGCGACCTTGTGGTCGCCGACGACTTGGTTGCCGCCCTGGAGTCGGGTCATCTCGCCGGCGCCGCGGTCGACGTCACCGACCCCGAGCCGCTGCCTGAGACAAGCCCCGTGTGGGATGCGCCTAACATGCTCATCACGCCGCACGTCTCCGGCTGGTTCCACCTGGCCGCCACGCTCAACAACGTGGTCGACATTGCCGCAGAGAATCTGCGTCACCTGCAAGCCGGCGAAACTTTACGTTGTTGGATCGAACACTAATTGTTCCGGCGTTTTGCCAAACGCCGGAACCCCTCGACGCTGCGCCTTTGGTTCCGTCGTTCTAACGAACGACGGACTGGTCGATGCTGCGCGACGTCCAGAACGACAATTTGTCATTCAAGAGGCGAGGCATGACCAGAAGGTCAATGCCTCGCCCTTTTCATGCCAACTTGTTCGCTCTGGACGTCGCTCGCTGACGTTTGCTCAACCTGTGGGGCCTTAACAACTCAGTCCAGCTGTTTGGTGCAATGGGGTCAGGTTAGTTTGCACCATTACGTTGGTTTTGCCTGCGATACTTTTGTCAAAGTGATATCAGGCATTCATCTGGCGTTTTCGACGTTTCGCCTATTAGAGCCAGTCCATCTCCTTACCATAATGGTCCGAATAGGCGCTACGCTTGAGTTCTTCATCGCTCGCTGGCCACGCGTTGGACACGTCGATTCCCGATTCATGGCAAGCGGTGGCGAACAGCTTCGACCCCTGATCGATTAGTTGAGACCTGCCCCCGGTCTTCTCGTCTTCGGCTTGCATTTAGAGCTCCACGCTTTCGGCGCCGTTGATGGTTAGGTCGCGCTCGTAGAAGGCCGTGAGGGCGCGGATGGCGTACATCACGTCGCGCACGCCGCCGGTCTCGTAGCTCGAGTGCATGGCCAGCTGCGGCAGGCCCACGTCCACGGCATGCATGCTCGCCTGCATATTGGACAAGTTACCGAGGGTAGAACCGCCGGCCATATCGCTCTTGTTGGCGAAGGCCTGCGTGGGCACGTCGGCGTCATCGCAGATGGCCTGGAACACCGCGCGGCTAAAGGCATCGGTGCAGTAGTGCTGGTTGGCTGCCTCCTTGATGACAATACCGCCGTTGAGTACCACCTGGTTGCGGGCGTCACACTTCTCGGCATGGTTGGGATGCACGGCATGTGCGTTGTCGCAGCTCACGAGCATCGAGGCAGCAAGCGCACGGTGGTACGATTCGTCGTCAAAGCCCAGCGAGCCGTTAATGCGGCGCAGTGCATCGGCCAAGAAGGTCGACATGGCACCCTGCTTGGTCTCGGAGCCAACCTCCTCGTTATCGAAGCAGCAGAAGACCGAGACGTCGTGCGCGTTCTCGGCACCCAAAAATGCCTGCAGCGAGGTGTAGGCGCAGGCCAGGTCGTCGAGCTTGGGCGTCGAGATAAACTCGTCGGCCCAGCCCCAAATACGCGCATCCTGGTGATTGACCAAGAACAGATCGCGGCTCAAAATCTGCTCGGGCTCAACGTCCAGCTCGTCGGCAATCAGGGCATCAAAATCGCCCTGCTTAAGCTCGCCGGCGCTGATGAGCGGGCACAGGTCGACGGCGCGATTGGGCGCAAAGCCCTCGTTGACGCCGCGGTTCATGTGGATGGCGAGGCTCGGAATGATAGCGACCTCGCGCTCGGTGGCGAGCAGGCGGCTCTCGATACGGTCGCCCTCACGCACCAGCACACGGCCCGCGAGCGCCAGCGGACGATCAAACCAGGTGTAGTCGATCATGCCGCCGTAGGCCTCGGTGTTCAGGCGCAGCGTCTCGCCCGCACCGTCGAGCTCGGGCACGGCCTTGACCTTAAACGTCGGTGAGTCGCTATGCGACGCCGTGAGCTGAAAATGATAGTCGCCGGCAACGCCGTCCTCGCCCCACGTTGCGGCCAGGTCCTCGCCCACCTTAAAGGCGATGACGCTCGAGGTGTTGCGCTGCGTGTAGTAGCGACCGCCCGGCTCGATATCCCACGCCGCGTTCTCGGGCAGGTAGGTAAAGCCCGCCTCGTCGAGCTCGGCCATAATGGTCGCCGCCGTATGAAACATGCTGGGGCATGCCTCGATAAAGTCGATAAGGTCGTTGGCGGCTTCGATATCGTCGGCCGTCACGTGCACGCGCTCGGGCGTTTCCTGATCTGTCATGCTCTCCCCTTTCACTGGGTTGATGGTCCCCTCCAGCATACCCCGCCGCGCCAGCGCCGCACTCTTCATTCCGTGTTTAATCCCGCGCCGCTCACCAAGTTGAGCCATCATGCCCGTGCACCTTTTGCGACAATTACGCTAACAGGACGAGAGGAGCCGTCATGAAGCAACGTAACGTTGCCATCGCCTGCGGTGTCGCGGGAGTCGCCGTCGGCCTTGCCGCTGCCACCGGTATCATTTATCACAAGCAAATCAAGTCCGCCGCGTCGCTCAAACGCTTGACCGGCTACGCGGATGGCTATGACCTGTACGCAATCGACATCGCCTACGGCTACGATCTTGATCGCATCATCGCCGCTGGCGTGCGCGACGACCAGGCCTACATCGATGCCGTGGTGGCGCAGGTGCTGCCCGGTGTGCCGGTACATGTCCGGGCGCCCCAGTTTGCCTGCAGCGCTTTTGTCGCCGTAGATGCCGAAGGCCGCGTGCGCACCGGTCGCAATTACGACTTTAAGGACGACACCTCGGCGCTGCTGGTGCGCAATCACCCACGCGACGGCTATGCCTCCATCGGGTTTGCTGCCCTTAACAACCTGGGTGATAACACTCCGCTTGACTCCGTCGGCGGACGCGCCGCCGCACTCATGGGCCCGTTTGCCCAGCTCGACGGTGTTAACGAATGCGGCGTGTCCATTGCCGTACTCACTCTGGATTCCAAGCCCTGTGACCAGGACACGCAACGCCCCGTCATCAATACCTCGCTCGCCATCCGTCTGGTGCTCGACCGTGCCGCCACCACGCAAGAAGCTGTCGACCTGCTTTCCGCCTACGACATGCACGCCATGGCAGGACGCGATTACCACTTCTTTATCAACGACGCCGCCGGTGACGCGCGCGTAGTAGAGTGGGATCCGCGCGATCCGAACCGTGCTTTCAAAGCGACTCCTGTACGCCAGGTTACGAACTTCTACGCTTGCTATGGCGACGAAGTGCTGCCCAACCAAAAGAATGACGAGCTGGGCCATGGTAAAGAGCGCGCCGTCGCAATCGCCGATGTCCTTGACGCCCACGCCGGTGCCCAGGACGAGGCAGTCGCTTGGAAGGCCCTTCGCGCCGCAGCCCAAGAGCCCAATCCGGAAGACATCACCAGCAATACGCAATGGTCGGTCATCTTTGACAATACCGAGCCCGCTGCCGCCATCACTCTGCGCCGCCACTGGGGCGACGTCGACGCCTTTGCGCTGTAAGGAGCCAGGCCCGTCGACCTTACGTTCCCTGACGTTGCTTACATTTCCATACGCTTGAGCTAACACGTTTTACCCCCGTATCAACAGTGTGCGGGGGTAAACTTATGCGCATGTTATAACTTGCCCGGAAGGATTCATCATGCTCAGGATCGGTCTTCTTACCAGTGGCGGCGACTGCCAAGCGCTCAACGCCACCATGCGCGGCATCGTCAAAACGCTTATGACCAATAGCGAAGAACCTATCGAGATCTATGGTTTTGAGGACGGCTACCAGGGCCTTATCTACAGCAGGTTCCGCGTCATGACGCCCGCCGATTTTAGCGGTATCCTCACCCGCGGCGGCACTATTCTGGGCACGAGCCGCACGCCGTTCAAGCGCCTGGATACCCCCGAAGCCGATGGTGTCGAGAAGGTGCCGGCGATGGTCCACACCTATCATAAGCTGCAGCTCGACTGCCTGTTTATGCTGGGCGGTAACGGCTCCACCAAGACCGCCAACCGCCTGCGCGAAGAGGGCCTCAACGTTATCGCCCTGCCCAAGACCATCGATAACGACACATGGGGCACCGAGCTGACGTTTGGCTTTACGAGCGCCATCGACGTCGCCACCAAGTGCATCGACGACATCCACACCACCGCTTCGAGCCACGGCCGCGTGTTCGTTATCGAGATCATGGGCCACAAGGTTGGCTGGATCCCGCTGTATGCCGGCGTCGCGGGCGGCGCGGATGTCATCTTGATTCCCGAGATCCCCTACGACATGGATAACGTCATCAAGACCATCGAGCATCGCATGGAAACCGGCAGCCGCTTTACGATTGTAGCCGTCGCCGAGGGCGCTATCTCCAAGGAGGACGCGGCGCTGTCCAAGAAGGAGTACAAGAAAAAGCTCGCCGAGCGCACGAGCCCGTCAATCGTGTACGACATCGCCAAGGAGATTGAGGCCAAGACCGGTCGCGAGACCCGCGTCGCCATCCCCGGCCACACGCAGCGCGGCGGCCAGCCCGATGCCCAGGACCGTATCTTTGCGACCCAGTGTGGCGTCGAGGCGGCACTGGGATGCCTGCGCGGCGAGTTTGGCTACATGATTGCCCTGCGTGACGGCAAGATGTGCCACATGCCGCTCGAGGAGGTCGCCGGCAAGCTCAAGTATGTCGATCCCCAGAGCGATCTGGTACGCGAGGCCAAGGCGCTGGGCATCAGCTTCGGCGACGAATAGCCTCGGCCGAAACTGCTCTCATCGGAGGCCCCAGGGCTTACCTCCCAAATCGTCCTCGGACATGTCAGGATCCCGCCGTGCGCTTCGCGCGGCGGGATCCTTCCGTCCTGCGGAAAGATTTGGGAGGTAAGCCCTGGGGCCTCCAGCGGTAACCGGGGAGGCCGAGGCTATTCGTCTTCTTGCTGCAAGTGCCTGGGGTAGGATGCGGCGTGCATTTTTTGGAGTATTCAGCAGCCGAGGGCACCTGCATACTGGATTTTGGGCGAAAGGCAGGCGCCATGGGCCGCATCCTGTAAAAAACGAGCGGCTCTTGAGGTGTTGGGGGCTCAGAATCAGGACTTTAAGCGCTGTTTTGTGCGCCCGCTCCCGCACACGCGGGCTCCGGGATGCTGAATACTCCGGAATTTGCACGCCGCCCCCTGGGGTACCCGCGGGCAAAAAGCAACCGCCCCGCCGAAATATGCAATCGGCGGGGCGGTTTATGCAAAAATGCGGTTGTGGTAAGTTACAGCTCGCTACGGCTTGAATCCCAGGCAGGTTACTCGGCGCTTTTGAGGGCGCCGACCATGTCGATCTTGTTGAGGGTACGATTGGTGGCGAGGTTGACGATAAACGTAAAGCCAAAGGAAAGCACCACAGCAAGCACGTAGCTTAGCGGCTCGACCTCGACGTCAAAGTACAGCGACGGCATCTGCAAAATGTAGGTAAAGCTCTCGGCCAGCAAGCCGCCCAGCGGCACGCCCAACGCGGCGCCAATCGCCGTGAGGATCAACGTCTCCTTGTTGACGTAGTGGTGCACCTCGCCACGGCGGAAGCCCAGCACCTTGATGGTCGCCAGCTCGCGCTCGCGCTCCGAAATATTCGTATTAGACAGCGTAAACACCACCACAAACGACAGGCACGCCGCCATAAAGGTCACGAGCACCACGACAGAATTGATAATCGTAAAGTTCGCCTCGTAGTTCTGCCAATGTTCGGCCGTGCTCGAGATGGTGAGCCAACCGTCGCTCTTAATCTTCTTGCTAAACGCAATCTGGTCAGAAGATGAGCCCTTAAGCAGCACAAAGACGCCGTTAAGGCGCACGCTTCGACCGAACGCGCGCTCATAGGTGCCCTGCGTCATATAAAGCGTATTGCCCAGATAGTTGAGCGAGATGTCGCTAACCTTGACCTTAGCGACGTTGAGTGACGAATCCTGGACGTGCGCCGTGTCGCCCGGCTTGATTCCCAGCACCAGCTGCGAACTCTTGCTTAAATACACGTCCCCGTCACGCAGGGCGAGCGGTTCTTTGGACTCATCCTCCAGGCGCACGTAATCGCCCAAGTCACCCGTGCGGTCGTCGGGAATCACGATGAGCTGCACGGTCTCGCTCTTGCCGCCAAACGTAAAGGTAACGTTGTCGGTCATAATCGGCAGGGTCGAGGTTACGGTCACGTTGGAATCATTGGCCGCGCTGCGCTCATCCAATGCCGCGCACGTCTGCGAAAAATCGTCGGGATTGGCGACCGCCAACAGGTCGTAGCGCGTGATATGCCCGTACTGTTTGGGCGAAAGCGCCACCGACGTGTCACGGATACCCATACCGCAGATCACGAGCGCCGTGCAGCCGGCAATACCGAAGATGGTCATAAAGGCGCGCTTTTTGTAGCGGAACAGGTTACGCGCCGCCACCTTGTTCAAAAAGCCCATGCGGCACCAGATAAAGCCGATGCGCTCGAGCAGAATGCGCGAGCCGGCGCGCGGAGCCTTGGGGCGCATGAGCGAGGCAGGGGTCTCGGCCATCTCGTGGCGGCAGGCGACAATCGTGGCGCCCACCACGCCCACGGCAAACAGCGCCACCGACACAATCGACGACACGATGTCGTACGAAAGCAGCATCTGGGGCAGCGAATACATGTCGTCGAACACCGTAAACAAGAACAGCGGCAGGCCCACAAAGCCGATGATATTGCCGAGCACGCCACCGATCAGACACGCCCACAGCGCGTAGTCCACGTATTTGGACAGGATGCGCCCGCGCGAATAACCGAGCGCCTTATACAGGCCGATGAGCGTGCGCTCCTCCTCGACCATACGCGTAGCGGTGGTAAGGCTAATGAGCACGGCGACGATAAAGAAGATGAACGGGAACACCGTGGCGATGGCCTCGATCGAAGAGCTATCGCTCTCCACGCTCGAGTAGCTTGCGATGTTGCCGCGGTCCTGGATGTACCAGGTGCATTCGCCCAAATCGGAAATCTCGGCGCGGGCATCGGCAAACTGCTGGTCGGCGGCGGCACGGCGCTGGTCCAGGTCGGCTTGCGCCTGCGCACGCTCGTCGCTGCCCTCGGCCATGCGATTGATGTTGTCCTGCTCAATCCCAAAGAGCATATTCGCCTGGCGCTCGGCAGCATCCAAGCTTGCCGGCGTGTCGACCGTCAGTTCCTGAGCGCGCGCCTCCTCACGCTCCTCGCGGATCTTCTCGATATTGCCCTTGACCTCGTTGATCTTTGTCGTATAGGCATCTGAATAGGAGTTGAGGCTCTTGGCTCCCTCGACGGTCACGCGGATCGCGGAGTAGGAAGAAGATGTCGCGGCATCCTCGCTCACATAGAACTTATAGTCCGCAGCCGAAGCAGCGCGAAAGGCGTTGACTGTCGAGTCGGAGCTCACGTCGGTGGGGTCGAGGACCTCGGCCGTAATGGTGTAATCGCCCGCGGCAAACTGATCCTTGGCACTTTGGTTCGACGAGCTTGCGTCATTGGCGGCAAAACTCACGGTATCGCCGATTTTCTTGCCCGATGCCTTCAGGAACTTCGAAGTCACCGCGACTTCATCGGCGCTCTCGGGCAAATCGCCGTTCACGAGCACCGGCTGATCGATGTTCTCCTTGGAGAGACTCTGCACGACCACGCGCTCGCGCGTTGTACCCACGGCGGTGTAGGCGGTCTCGGTGTAGATGCCCTCGGCCGTCTCGACACCATCGACCTCTTGGATGGCGGCGAGATCATCGTCGGTCAGGCCATAGGTCGACTGGACGTTGATATCGTAGACATTCTGCTGGTCAAAGTAGGCGTCGACCGAATCGCACAGATCCTCGCAGCCCGCCTTAAGACCGCACATCACACTCACGCCGAGCGCGGTGATGACCACAATGGACAGGAAGCGCTTAAGGCTGCCTCGGATTGTGCGGTAGGTGCCACGGCGAAAAACCGTCGGCACCATATCGTTTGAGCTTTGGGCAGTGCGGTAGGTCGTAAAATCCTGCTCGCGCTCCGTGTTCTGCGCGTCGTGGCGTAGGCTGTTTTGGCGGTCTTGGTCCATGGGCGCTACCACTCGATCGTCTCGATAGGCACGGGATTTTGCTGGACCGTTTCACTCTCCACGCGCCCGCTCTTAAAGCGAATCAGGCGATCGGCCATGGGCGCGAGAGCGGAGTTGTGGGTGATGATAATGACCGTAATGCCCTGTTTGCGGCAGGTGTCCTGCAGCAATTGCAAGATCTGCTTGCCGGTTTTGTAGTCAAGTGCACCCGTGGGCTCGTCGCACAAAAGTAGCTTGGGGTTCTTGGCCAGCGCGCGGGCGATGGACACGCGCTGTTGCTCGCCGCCCGAAAGCTGCGCCGGAAAGTTAGCGAGTCGGTCGCCCAGGCCAACCTGGCAAAGCGTTTGCTCGGCATCGAGCGAATCGGGGCAGATCTGAGCTGCGAGCTCAACGTTTTCGAGCGCCGTCAGGTTGGGGACCAGATTGTAGAACTGGAAGACAAAGCCCACGTCGGCGCGGCGGTATTCCACGAGCTGAGCCTCGTTGGCGGAGCTCACGTCGCGCCCGTCCACCGTCACGGTGCCGGAAGTCGCCGTATCCATGCCACCCAGGATGTTGAGCGCCGTGGTCTTGCCAGCACCCGAGGCGCCCAGGATAATGGCGAGCTCACCGCGCTCAACGGTAAAGCTCGCGCCGTCGAGCGCGTGAATGCGGGCATCGCCCTCGCCGTATGCTTTGATGACGTCTTTAAATTCGATATAGGCCATCGATCGGTTCCCATCTGGTCGGATAACTCTTTAGTATTACCCATTTCGCACCGACCAAAAAGGGACAGGTTCATTTTGGCAGGTTTTATATGGGGAAACGGCAGCTATAGATGAGGCGCCGGGGAGGCAGAGAAATCATCGATTGGGTCAGGCCGACCGCCAAACACAACGCACGCATCTCAATCTGTCAGCCAAATCATTCGAACAGCTGTTCGTTTCTATGATATGATCCAGCTATCTAAGCAGACCAATACGCAGAAAGGCGGCCAACATGGCGTTCGACTTTAAGAAGGTATGCAAGGAGTTCTACAAACCTGCAAGCAAGCCGAGTATCGTAACTGTCCCGCCTATGAGCTACGTTGCCGTTCGCGGAAAGGGCGACCCAAATACCGAAGGTGGCGAGTATCAAAACGCCCTGCCGCTGCTTTACGGCATCGCCTATACCGTCAAAATGTCGAAGAAAGGCTCAAGGAGTATCGAGGGCTATTTCGACTTTGTGGTACCGCCGCTCGAGGGTTTCTGGTGGCAAGACTCCCCGAGCGGCGACATCGATTATGTACGCAAGGACGATTTCAACTTTATCTCGTGTATCCGCCTGCCCGATTTCGTTACCCGAGATGACTTTGACTGGGCAGTCGCGGAAGCCACGAACAAAAAGAAACTGGACTTTTCCGCCGTCGAGCTGCTTAAAGTTGACGAGGGTCTCTGCGTTCAATGCATGCACACCGGGCCCTACGACAACGAACCGGCGACCGTAAACGCTATGCATGAATACACGACCGAGCAGGGCTATGTCCCCGACTTCTCAGATACCCGTTTACATCACGAAATCTATCTCTCCGATCCACGCAAGTGTGCGCCGGAGAAACTAGAGACCGTGGTTCGTCATCCTATCAAGCGCGCTGAATAGCGTGGAGCGTCA
The DNA here is from genome assembly GCA_900542635.1 of uncultured Collinsella sp. GTDB lineage: Bacteria > Actinomycetota > Coriobacteriia > Coriobacteriales > Coriobacteriaceae > Collinsella. The sequence goes on along the minus strand of UQOJ01000016.1, from coordinate 16,461 downwards.
TTTCACGCGCTAGGTTTTAAGCCAGCCAACCAGCCGCCTCCTAGGCCGTCCGGTAATTATCTTGACGCGGCCCGTCGCATCTTATAAGTTTGTTTTGCTAAAGCTGGAAAGCCTCTCAACGATGCGCAACTCCAGCTCTTTTTCTATCAAGAGAGCAAGTGTCGGAAAACAAAATGTCGGAAAGCAACGTATCGAGCAGAATCAAACGCTTGCTCAACACCTATAGCGGCCTCGTGCTTATGGGTGCCGTCGGAATCCCTATCGGCATCATCGTTGGCGCCATCTGCGCACTCTTTGGACGCGTGCTTCTGGCAATCGGCGCCTTCCGCGACGAACACATCACACTGCTCCTTCCCTTCCTCGCCCTCATGGGCTTTGCCATCGTATTTTCCTACCGCACCTGGGGCAAAGGCACCGATCGGGGCATGAGCCTGGTATTTGACGTAGGTCACGGACGCGAGGACGCCATCTCCCCGCGTTTGGTGCCGCTCATTATGTTGAGCACGTGGGGGACGCACCTCTTTGGCGGCAGTGCGGGGCGCGAGGGCGTGGCCGTGCAGATTGGTGCAACCGTCTCGCACTGGATCGGCAGGCGTCTACCTTTCCGAAACCCCGGCAACACGTTTTTGCTCATTGGTATGGCCGCTGGCTTTGCCGGGCTCTTTCGAACGCCTCTTGCTGCCACGGTCTTTGCTATCGAAGTACTGGTCGCAGGACGCATGGAATACCGCGCGCTGTTTCCCGCGCTTACGGCCTCGCTCGCCGCAAGTATGACCTCCGGCGCCCTGGGACTCGAGAAGTTCGAAGTCGCCGTTACCGCCTCGTATGCGCTCGACCTCCCCGGTCTTGGACGGCTTGCGGTGTTGGGCGTCGCGTTTGGCATGGTAGGCGGCGCCTTTGCCTGGTGCCTTGCCCACGCCAAGACCCTTGCGGCGCGGTTGTTCCCCAACCCTTATATGCGCATTGCCGTTATGGGCATCGCGCTATCAGCGATTCTGTTCGTACTGTGGCAGGGGCTATACTGTGGCCTTGGCACAAACCTGATATCGGCAGCGCTGGGCGACAACGGCAAGATTGTCATCATGCCTTGGGACTGGGCGCTCAAATTCGCACTCACCATCGCCACGCTTGCCGCAGGATATCAGGGTGGCGAGGTGACGCCGTTGTTCTCCATCGGAGCGAGCCTTGGCGTCGTGCTCGCCGGAATCCTCGGCATGCCCGTCGAACTCTGCGCCGCGCTGGGATACGCCGCCGTCTTTGGCAGCGCCACCAACACACTGCTCGCACCCATCCTTATTGGCTGCGAAGTCTTCGGCTTTGGCAACTTGCCGATGTTCTTTATTGTCTGCGTCGTGGCTTACCTGTTCAACATGGATAAGTCCATCTACGCCCTGCAGAAGCGGGCGTAGAAAGATGTCCAAGCAGGTGGTCTCAACCGGAAACGGCGTCCCACTCTGAGGCTGTATTCCGGGGCACGGTTTCCGCTCGGGACGCCATTCGGAAAGCGCATCCCGCTTTAAAACAGAATTCCGGGACGTGGTTTCCGTCTGAGCCTCCATTCGGAAAGCGTGTCCCGTTCTTTCACGGCATCTTGGCTATGCAAAGTGCTCGAGCGTTACTCCTCGTACGCGCCCTCAAGCCGCAGCAGCCACTCCTTGCGGTCGAGGCCGCCAGCATATCCGTTGAGCGAACCATCGGCGGCAACCACGCGATGGCACGGCACAATAATCGAAATGGGATTACGCGCGACCGCGGCCCCCACGGCACGGGTAGACACAACGGGTGCCTCATTTCCCGGCACACGATGTCGAGCCGCAACGCGCTGAGCGATCTCGCCATACGTAGCGACCTCGCCACGCGGGATAGAGAGCAGCTCAAACCAAACCTCACGCTGAAATGCCGTGCCAATCATATGCAACGGCGGCGTAAACCGAGGCTCCTGCCCCGCAAAATAAGCATTCAGCCAAGCCCAGGAACGCTCAAGCACCGAAGACGCCGCACCATTTGCCGGACTCACCGACGACATGCCACCAGCACCAGAAACTGCATCGGCGCCTTCAACATGTTCGGGATCTTCTTTGAGAAGCGTGGAGCCAAAGTGCTCCTGTCCCTCAAACCAAAGCCCCGTCAGACCGCGGCCATCAGCGGCAAGCAAGATTTCGCCCAAAGGCGAGGCAAATGTCGTCGTGACCACCAGCGGCTCCTTTCAAAACTCCGCAACATAATACCGCGAATTGTGCAGACAACCCCAATCGACCCCAAAGTCCCCGCAGGCAGCAGGCGCAACGCGCCGCAGCTGCCGGCCGCGCCCCGCAGTCCCCATAGGCGGCAGGCGCGAAGCGCCGAAGCTGCCGCCGGGACCAGGGCCCGCAACGGCCACGCGCCCCCACATCAGCCCAGCGGCCCCAACCAACAACGGCCCCATCGCAGGCCGCGCAACCAAGTCACCGCAGGCGGGGGCCGGGCTTAGTTTTCAGAACACTCCGCAGACCATGTGTGGCGCCTTGTCCGCAGCTCCGAAGGAGCAGGACAAGGCGCCACACATGGTCGAGGACGTTCTGAAAACTAAGCCCGGCCCCCGCCGGACAGGTCACACTACTCGCAGAGCAGCTTAGCGATCTGGACGGCGTTGGTTGCCGCGCCCTTACGGATTTGGTCACCGCAGCACCAGAAAGTGATGCCGCGCGCAGCCTCGGGGTTCGAGATGTCGCGGCGCACACGACCGACCCAAATCAGGTCCTGGTCGGAGGTGTCCATCGGCATGGGGAAACGGTCGTGCGCATCCTCGGCGCTCATGTCGTCAACCAGCTTCACGCCCGGAGCGGCAGCCAGCGCAACACGGGCCTCGTCAACCGTAATGTCACGCTCGAACTCGAGCGTGATGCTCTCGGAGTGCGAACGCAGCACGGGCACGCGCACGCAGGTGCAGTTCACGCGCAGCTCGGGCAGATGCATAATCTTGCGGCCCTCGTTTTGTAGCTTCATCTCCTCGGAGGTAAAGCCCTCCTCCTTGACGCCGCCAATCTGCGGAATCAGGTTACTCGCCAGCTGAGCGGCAAACGCGCGCGGCTCGGGAATCTCCTCGCCACGGCCCAGGGCGGCCAGCTGAGCCTCGAGCTCGGTCATACCGGGAGCGCCAGCACCCGAAGCCGCCTGGTACGTCGAGACGATCATGCGCTTCACGCCGGCGAGCTGATGCAGCGGCCACGTGGGAACCAGGCCGATGATGGTCGCGCAGTTGGGATTGGCGATAAGGCCGTGATGCCATTTGATGTCGTCGGCATTGATCTCGGGCACGACCAGCGGCACCTCGGGATCCATGCGGAAGGCATGGCTGTTGTCGACCACGACGGCGCCGCGCTTAACGGCCTCGGGCAGCAGCTCCTTCGCGATATCGTCACCGGCGGCTCCAAGCACAATGTCGCAGCCCTCAAAGGTCTCGGGGCAAGCCTCTTCGATCACGATTTGCTCGCCGCGGAACTCAACGGTCTTGCCCGCGGAGCGTGCACTTGCCAGCAGCTTGAGCTTGCCAACCGGGAACTCCTGCTCGTTGAGGCACTCGAGCATCTGGGTGCCTACAGCTCCCGTCGCGCCCAAAATAGCAACCGTGTACTGTTTCATGCTTCCCCCTTTAAAGGTTGTGGCTTTTGCCCGCACGCCGAGCAGGCCGATTATTGTTGCCAGTGTATACAAGAACGGGGCGGGCACGAAACCCGCCCCGTCGAAACGAAACCGAAACGAAACGCCCCGCCGTAGATTTTTGAGACATGACCCAAAAATCTACCGAGCAGTCGCTACTTTTTGAGCGCAGCCAGAGCGGGATCGACCGGCGCAGGAGCCTCCAGATCGGAGACCTTCACAATGCCGTTCTCATCGGAGAAGGCACGATAAATGGTCCGAATCGCCAGGTCGAAGTCCTTCTCCTCGACACCGATAATGATGTTGATCTCGTCACAGCTCTGCGAAATCATGCGCACGCTCACGCCGGCCTGGCCGAGCATGCCAAACAGATGGCCCGAGATACCTGCACGACCGCGCAGGTTACGACCGACGGTCGCGATGAGCGCCAGGCCCTCAACAACCTCGATCTCGAGCGGCTCGACCTCCTGCTGAATGTCGCCCACAAGCGAGTACAGCGAATCGTGCACATCCTGCTCCTGCACCACGGCGCCAAAGCGGTCGACACCAGTGGGCATGTGCTCGACGGAAACGTCATAGCGCTCGAAGACCGAAAGCGCGCGGCGCATAAAACCGACACGGGGTTTGGTGCGGTCGCGGGCAACGTTGATGGCGACAAAACCGCGCTTGCCGGTCACACCGGTAATGATGGGCTCCGCCTCGCCCTCATCAGCCGTCTCGCTAATGATGGTGCCGGGGTCCTGCGGCGCATTGGTGTTCTTGATGACCAGCGGAATACCCGCCTCACGCACAGGGAACACGGCCTCCTCGTGCAGGACGCTTGCGCCCATGTACGAAAGCTCGCGCAGCTCCTCGTAGGTAACGCGAGCGATGGGCTGAGCCTCGGGCACGATGCGCGGATCGGCAGAGTAGAAACCCGAGACGTCGGTCCAGTTCTCGTACAGATCGGCGCCCAGGCACTTGGCCAGAATCGAGCCCGAGATATCGCCGCCGCCACGATCGAGCAGCTTGATCTGGCCCTCACGCGTCGCGCCGTAGAAACCGGGCATAACAAAGCCGCCCTGCTGACCGTACTCCTGCACCAGCTCAGAGGTGCGATTCATGCTGAGCGTACCGTCGTGATGGAACGCCACAACCGTCGCGGCGTCCAGGAACGGTAAGCCCAGGTACTCGGCCATCAGGCGGGCGGTAAAGTACTCGCCACGGCTCACAAGCTCCTCGGTGGAGTAGCCGCCCGAGCGGGCGCGCTCGGCAAAGGCCGCGAACTCCTCACGGATGGGATAGGTGAGCTCCAGCTCGTCAGCGATATCAAAATAGCGCTGGCCAATGTCCTCGAGCAGCTCCTCACACGACACGTGGTACTTGACGTGCGCGTTGACCAAATAGAGCAGGTCGGTCACCTTGGTGTCGCCCTTAAAGCGGCGACCGCAGGCAGAAACCACCACAAAACGGCGGGCAGGGTCGGCGTCGACAATGGCCTTGATCTTCTTGAAGTGTTCGGCGTCGGCGACCGACGAGCCGCCAAACTTGGCAATCTTAATCATGGGCTTGAGGTTACCTTTCTAAAAAGCCTCTGCGAACCTACTTTGTGCGCTCTGATACCATGGTTTCACCGATTGGGACCAAGGCATCCGAGGAGCAGTGTTATATGGGAACTTATCATAGTACACGAGGACGCACTTTATCGTGCTCAAGTAAGGTGGCAATCCGTACCGGCATCGCTCCCGACGGGGGTTTGTTTGTCTCGGACGAGCTCGGCACCCAGCAGGTCGATATCAGCTCGCTTGCAGATAAATCGTACTTTGAAATCGCTCAAGATGTGTTGGGAATGTTACTGAATGATTACACGGCCGAAGAAATTTCGGCGTGTGTCGACGAGGCATACCGCGGCACATTCGCGAGCGAAGAGGTCACGCCGCTCGTCAAACTCGACGCAGCGCCAGGCACCGACGCTCCTCAAACCTATGTGATGGAGCTCTTTGGCGGCCCCACGAGCGCCTTCAAGGACGTCGCCCTGCAGATGCTCCCCCGCCTGATGGCCCGCACCTCCGCCAAGGACGGCGGCGCCGAGCGCATCATGATCGTCACCGCCACGTCGGGCGACACGGGCAAGGCAGCACTCGCCGGCTTTGCCGACGCCCCGGGCACGGGCATCACCGTCTTTTATCCCGAGGGCAAAGTCAGCCGCGTGCAGAATCTGCAGATGTCCACCCAGGAGGGCGATAACGTCGCCGTCTGCGGCATTCGCGGCAACTTCGACGATGCCCAGAGTGCCGTCAAGCGCATCTTTGCCGATAAGGAGCTTGCCGAGCGTCTTGAGGCCGCCGGCACGGTGCTTTCGAGCGCCAACTCCATCAACGTCGGCCGTCTGGTGCCGCAGGTCGTCTACTACTTTGCCGCCTATGCGCAGCTGTTGCGCGCCGGCGCCATCGAGGCCGGCGACGCCGTGGAGTTCTGCGTACCGACCGGCAACTTTGGCGACATCCTGGCCGGCTACTATGCCAAGCGCATGGGTCTGCCCGTCGCCAAACTCGTCGTGGCCAGCGACAAGAACAACGTGCTCGCCGACTTCCTGACCACCGGCGTCTACGACCGCAACCGTCCGTTCTTCACCACCATCTCGCCGTCGATGGATATCCTCATCAGCTCTAACCTGGAGCGCATGCTGTACTTCCTGTCCGATGGCGACTGCGAACTCGTTGCCGGCCTTATGGAGCAGCTGGCACAGACTGGTCGCTACGAGGTTCCCGCCGACCTGCTGGCAAAGATTCAGAGCGTCTTTGGCTGCGGTTGGGCCAGCGAAGACGAAGTCCGCGCTGCCATCAAGAGCTGCTGGGATGCGAACGGCTACGTAATCGACCCGCACACTGCTTGCGGCTATCACGTCTTTGAAAAGGTCGCTCCCGCCGAGGGCGCCAAGGCCCGTGTGCTGCTTTCGACCGCCAGCCCCTACAAGTTCCCGCGCGCCTGCTGCGACGCCTTGGGGCTCGACGTTCCCGAGGACGACTTTGAGGCCATGCACGTGCTCGAGCAGGCAACCAACACGGTCGCCCCGGCACAGATCGCCGAGCTCGAGTCCAAGCCCGTCCGCTTCGAAGACGTCTGCGACGTCGATGAGATGGCCAGCTACGTAGAGCAGGCTGCAAAAAAGATAGCAACCAACTAAACCCCTTATTAAGCGCCGGCGAAAGCCGGCGCACCTTCTTCCATCAGATAACCCCCGGGATGATGACGAACGTGCACAGCGTGCCTGGCTGTTTAGTTCGTCGCGAGTTCCGCACGCAAAGGAAAGCACTTAATGTGCTTTCCGTCTTGCGCAGGACTGCCCGAGCAGCGAACTAAACAGCCAGGCACGCCAGGAGGACCCACATGATCAAGATCACCGTCCCAGCAACAAGCGCAAACCTAGGCATCGGCTACGACACCCTCGGCATGGCCGTCAGCCTCTACTCGCACTTCACCTTCGAGCGCTCCGATAAGCTCACCATCACCGGATGCCCCGAGGAATTCCAAAACGAGAACAACCTGGTCTACGTGAGCTTTGTCGATGCACTGGCCGCATGGGGCGAGCCGGCCTTCCCCGTCGCCATCGACATTCAGACCGATGTGCCCGTCGCCCGCGGCCTGGGTTCCAGCTCCACCTGCGTCGTCGCTGGCATTATGGCTGCCGCCGCGCTGACAGGCCACACCGTCGACCGCGCCGAGCTCGTCCGCATCGCCACCGAGGTCGAGGGCCATCCCGATAACGTCGCCCCCGCTATCCTGGGCGGCGCCGTCTGCTCCTTTACGCCGACCGATTCGCTCCCCCAGTGTCTGCGCTACGAGGTAAGCGACAAGCTTCGTTTTATTACTGTGATTCCACCCTACGAGGTGCATACGAGCGAGGCGCGCAAGGTTGTGCCGCAGGAGATTCCACTCTCCACCGCCGTGTGGCAGATGGGCCGCATCGCCGGCATGACGCGCGGCTTGGAGACTGGTGACCTGGACCTGATTGCCGCCGCCAACGACGACCGCATCCAGGAGCCCTATCGCCGCCGCCTCATCCCCGACTACAACGCCGTGCGCGACACCTGCCTTAACGGCGGTGCCAAGACCATCTGGATCAGCGGTTCGGGCTCGACCCTCATGGCTGTGACCGACGATACCATCGTGGCAAAGTTCCTGCAGGTCAAGCTGCGTGAGCAGTTCCCCAAGTGCGACACGCACATTCTGACGTGCGACACGGAAGGCGCTCAAATCGAGTACCTGTAGACATCGCCGATCGGTCTGTCCGGGCCACCCAGGGGCATCCCCTTAAAAACGTCCTCGCACTTGAGGCCCGCTTATCCTGCTCCTTCGGAGCTACGGATAAGCGGGCCTCGTGCTGCGGAATGTTTTTAAGGGGATGCCCCTGGGTGGCCCTATGGCAACGTGGCTAGCGATGTCTACAGGGACCCACGCTTTGAAGGGGCGCCAGGCTGATAGCTTGGCTTTTTATTGGTAGGGGCTCTTGCTAGGCTGGAGCCCTTACTAGAGGCAGGCCTCGGCGATGCGCTTTTTGAGTTCATCGATGCCGGTGCCGGTCTGGGAGCTTGTGATGATCACGTTCTCGGCCGGAACGTTGAGCTGCTTTTTGATGGCTGCTGCCTGGCGGGCCTGCTGGGTGCGGCTGAGCTTGTCGGCTTTGGTGAGGCAGACGATAAAGTTGAACTCGTTGCCCTGCAGGTAGTCGATCATGTCGTGGTCGAGCTTACTGGGATCGTGACGAATGTCCACCAGCGACACAACCAGGTTAAAGCTGCGCTCGGAGTCAAAAAAGTCGCCGATAAGCTCGGCCCAACGGTCGCGCTCGGCCTTGGAGCGACGGGCGAAACCGTAACCCGGCAGGTCCACGAAATGCACGTCATCGGCCTCAAAGAAGTTGATGTTGCTCGTCTTGCCCGGCGTACTGGAAACCTTGACTAGGTTCTTGCGGCCAAATAGCTTGTTCATAATCGACGACTTGCCCACGTTGGAGCGGCCGACAAAGCTCACCTCGGGGCAGGTGGACTCGGGAATCTGCGAAACCTTGCCATAGCTGGCGACGAACTTGGCAAGCTGGTAGTTAATGGAATCGGCCATGGACACTCCTTGGTCGTAGGTTCTTACAAATAGACGCGCTATTGCGCAGCGGCAATGCGGCGGACGATATCGAGCGTAATGTCACTTGCGACACGCGCGTACTCGAACAGATCGAACTCTCGCTCGCAAATTGCATCGTACGCCTCGTCACAATTATCGCTGATAGCGCGCAGCACCAGGCAATCGACACCATTTTTGGTTGCGACATGGGCAATTGCCGCGCCCTCCATGCCGACACAATCGGCATGCGTCGCCTCGATAGCGTCGTTGCGCATGGTGGCGCCCGTCACAAAGCGGTTACCCGTGGCAATCGTGCCGACCAGGAACTGCTTGGTGCCCTCGTTCGAAGCGACTGCATTTTTCGAAGCGTCAACAAACCCACGCTCAGCAAGCACGTCGGCGGCAATATCGACCAGCGCGGACGTCGAGCCAAACTCCTCGAGCCCCGGTGCGGACTCGGCGATAAGCGCGGTATCGGTATCCAGATAGCGTAGGCGTTTGCCAATGACCACGTCGTCGATATGGAGCTTGGGGTTCAAACCGCCCGCAATGCCCGAAAACACAACAGCCTGCGGAGCATACTTGCTAATAAGGTGCTGTGTTGCAGCGGCGGCGTTCACCGTGCCCATGCCCGCCGTTGTGGCGACAACCGTCAGGCCGTCGAGCTCACCGCTCACAACGGTCAAGCCTGCCTCCCGTGCCTCGCAAACGTCGCTCAGCTCTTCCTTAATCTGCATGATCTCTTTTTCGAGCGCACCGATAATCGCGATGGTAGCCATACCATTCCCCAAACCTATACGAAATTCTCAACCAAGGTATGGTACCAGCATTTTGTTTGACCTCGCCAAACGAACACGCTAAGCCAGTGCAGCTCGCGTATCAAACAGAGCCTTTGCAATCGCGGCCGTAACCTCGCTCGAACGGTCACCCCATGGCATCGATGTCATGACGCTCATGACATAGGTACGGCCATCGATGTCGATGAGGCCTGCATCGCATGTCGAATAGTAACCATCCTCGCTAATCCAGCCTGCCTTGTTGCGCACCAAAACCTGCTCGTCCGCAATGCCATCGCGAATAAACGAGCGCGATGTTGATGCCAGAAGGCCCGACAACCACTGTGAAGTCTCGGTATCCATGCTCAGATACTCGCTCATCTCGCGCCATAACCTCGCAGAAGTGCGCGGGCAGTAGGTCGGAAAATCACTCATCGGATCCAGTGCCGTATCGTAATCGATGCCAAGACCGACAATCCAATCCTCGTAACCGACACGGTCAAACGCCGCACGTAACGCAATAAACGAATCGTTGTCTGAATAAACGACCGCGGTCTCGATCAGGTCGCGCACCGCCTGCCAGCCCATACTGTAACCACCATACGTGGCTAAAGGCCAATCGAGCGACACCTGACCCGATTCGACCAACGTCTCGCAAATATAGAGCGCATACAGCGCCTTGTAACTGCTCGCTCCATACACCTCGACATCGGCGTTATACGTCACGCCTCTACCGCTCGATAGGTCGTAGAACACTACGCCCACTTCACCCAGCTCCTGCGCCCGGCTCAGGGCATCCTGGAGCGAAGCAAGGCTCTCATCCTCCAAGGTAGGAATCTTCTTATCCACCAACGAGAAGGTCTGAACGGTATCACTCGAAGGGATATCGTTGAAGTCCGCCTTCGAAAGTCTCGTCTTGAGATCTGTCGACGCTTTGGACTTTGAAACCTTTTCGTTTTGCAGCTGTACCGTTGACGCATCTGAGTGTGCCATTCGCTCCGATGCGTAGGTTTTGGCGGTAATTCCGAGGATAATAACCGCCGACGTTAGCATCCCAATGGCGGCAATCTTCCTCACGCGGATGCGAGCGTCGGCAAGGCCACGCGAAGACGTGCCCTTCGTCTCATATCTGCTGCTATGCTGCGGCACATACTCATCCCGCGATGCGATGTTTCGCACGTGGTCTCCTGACTGCTACCGTTTATATACGAGCAGCATGATACCGAGCAGGCATTTCTTTCCAAAGATATTCAGCGGCGTTTAAGGTGTCTTTAAAGAAACCACAAGCGTTTCTATGCATTTTTGCCAATTCTGTTGCACATCTCTACCCAAAACGCAGTTGCGGTGAAATAGTTCCTGTTTGGACGGCATAAGCCGAAAAACAAGAACTATTCCACCGCAACTTGACGGGGCTCTTTGGCAATCAACTTGGTGCCCAGGGGCACTCATTTAAGTCTGTCCCCAATGAGTGCCTTTGGGGAGCGAAAATGGCTCGCTAGCCGATGGCGTTTTTGAGTTCGGCGCGGCGCTTTTTCATGCCCGTCATGACGGCGTTGCGCAACTCGGGCATGCGCGCGGTATCCATCTGGGGCACGCCCTCAAGCTTATAGGGAATCCCCAACTGCTCATATTTGACGACACCCATGGTGTGATACGGCAGCATCTCCAGACCGACCACGTTGTGCCATGGAGCGATCAGACGACCGAGTGCCTCGCACTCCTCCACCGTGTCGGTAATGCCCGGCACCACCACGTGGCGGATAACGACCTTAATCTTGCGACGTGCAAGCTCATCGCCAAACGCCAGGATGCGTGCGGGATCACAACCGGTCAGCTTTTTATGCTCGACCGGGTCGGCATGCTTAATATCGAGCAGTACCATGTCGGTCTCGTTGAGTACGGCATCGAACTTCTCGGGATGCGCGGGATCGAACGCATAGCCACAGCTATCCAAGCAGGTATGCACGCGGCCATCGGGGTTGTTGTGCATTGCACGGAACAGGTCGGCCAAAAACTCAGACTGTAGGAGCGGCTCGCCGCCGGACACCGTAATTCCGCCGCTGCGATAGAACTCGTGGTTGCTCTGGAACTCGTCCATCAGGTGCTCGACGGTCACCATGGTGCCGCCGTTAACCGACCAGGTATCGGGGTTGTGGCAATACGCACAGCGCATGGGGCAGCCCTGAACAAACACCACAAAGCGGATGCCGGGTCCGTCGACCGTTCCCATCGTCTCGATCGAATGCACGCGGCCAAGGGCAAACGCAGAGTCCTCGGGACGAGCGTCCACACCCTCAAGCGTCATTTCTGCCATTCGCGCTACCTTGCCTCTCCTTGGATGCAACCAATTAAAATGCCAGAGCCATTCTAGCCCATACGCATGATGGTGAAATGGTTTAGCGGTCAATTGGGTTGTTCTATTTGACCCCAACGCAAGAGCGGCGGGAGGGTTATCGCAACCCGCCCGCCGCCGTGGCAATAGAAATCGATAGACGCCAGGCCTTTACGCCTTAAGCGTGAGTACCGCGCCGAAAGCAGTCGGGCCGCAGTGGCTCGAGATGACGCCGCCGACCTGAGTCCAGGTAACGTCCTTAAAGCCAAGATCGTGTGCATAGACTTCCATGTCGTCGCGCAGCTCCTCGGAAAGACCCACCGAATACGCCAGGCCAATATGCGAGTAGTCGATCTCGCCCTTCTCTACCATGTGATCAATAAAGGCACGGGCGCACTTGAGCATAGAACCGCGGAACTTCTTGGTCGCCACGAACTTACCACCCGTCACCTCAATGCAGGGCTTAATCTTGAGCAGATGGGCACCGAGGAACGCGACGTTGGACAAGCGACCGCCCGCCTTAAGGAAGGCAAGGTCGGTAGGAACAAAGCCCAACAGCACGCGGTCCATGACCGAATTGGTGAAGGCGAAAATTTCGTCGACGGTGGCATCGGGATGAGCCTCAATATACTTGGCGGTCTCGACGACAACGAGCGACTGGCCCACCGAGACAAAACGCGTATCCATGGAGAACACGTAGTCGCGCCCCTGGGCCGCAATCTTAGAGGACTGATGCGAGCAGGTCGTGGCCTCGGAATATGCAAGATGCAAAATAGTCGCGTCGGGTTGCTCGGCATGGATGCGGTCGTACACATGCGCAAAATCCGCTGGCGAACAGCCACTGGTCTTGGGCATCACACCAAACTCGTTGCAGCGCGAATAAATCTCGAGCGGATCGATCGAGCCGTCCTCGACGGTCTCGTCACCAATCGTGACATGCATGGGCACGCGCACGATGCCGTAGCGCTCGCAGAGCTCCGGCGTTACATCCGACCCAGACTCAACCACGATTACGTACTTGCCCATTATCATCACGACCTATCTCAACGTCGACTTTCCAATACCAAGCACAGGCCACCGCACTGTTGTGCAACAGCATCTAAGCGCCAAAGAGACGCCGCCCCTTGCGCACAACAAAGGACAGCGTCTCCCTGGAAAACTCCGTGCTTACCTGAGATTTTACACGGTTTATTAAGGAGTGTTACTTATTCCGCAAACGGTCGCTATACGCGATAAGCGGTAGCTGGCCGCGGCAACTGCGACACATTCCGCCCAACAAGTCCAATCGTGCTCCATGCACGGTTAATGAGCGAGGCGGTAGAAATCCATCGACGCCGCACCCTCGGTGTGCAGCTCCATCGCCGGAACCGCCGGCGAATAGGTACGGCTCGTAAGTGCCGCCTCGCCACCGTTGGCAAAAATCTCGACCATCGTAGTGTCCGAAAGCACGCGCAGGTCGCGAAGTTCGCCGAGCTCGATCGACCTCTGGTCGCGTCCATAGCCTTCGTCGCCCATATCGAGGGTAAGCATCCCGTCCGTATAACGCACAAAGACACCCTTGCGGATTTCGAGCTCGATCATCTTGGCTCCCTCACAGGAAACCACGACATCAAACAGGCGTCCCGGCTCCTCAACGGTCTCACCGCCTACAGCACGAACGCAATCGCCGCGCATCCTCTCAATCTCGTGCGCCGGCCACTGGCAGAGCTTGCCGCCGCGCATGCTCAGCTCTCTCGGCACCGTCAGCGCGCACTGCCACCCGCGCGCCACCGTCGGGCTTTCTGTCGTCGCATCGGGGCAACCCGACCATCCGATCATCAAACGCCGACCCGCAGCGTCCTCAAAGGACTGCGGGGCATAGAAATCAAAACCGGCATCAACCATCGGAGGCATGCCCTGGCCGACGATCTTAAAGCTCGGCGCCCCCCAATCGGCCTCGATGGAGAACCACACGCACTGATGCGGATTGCGGTAACGCCAGCCATCGGCGGGCACGCCCTGCGGACAGCAAACGAGAATAAGCTCGCCATCGAGCTCAAACAGATCAGGACACTCCCACATAAAGCCAAACTTCTCGCCCAGCTCAATGCGCGTCGCATAGCCCCAGTCCTCTAGATCACGCGAGGTATAGACAAGCACGCACCCGCGATCGTCTTTCGTACGAGCGCCGAGAACCATGTAGTAGATACCGTCGTGTTCAAGGATCTTGGGGTCGCGCACGTGCGTACCGATATCGTCGGGGTAATCGACCGGCCCAACAGCTATGCGCTTCTCGCCCAATTCGTCGGGATTCTCGGCAACCATATGAATTTGGTTTTGCTCACGGCCCGTCAACACGTAGTCGTAATCAACACGGTCAAAATGCTTAACGTTGCCGGTATAGAAGTAGTGAATCTTGCCATCACGTACAAAGGCAGAACCAGAATACGCTCCACTCGAATCCAAATTGGAATCGGGGAACAGCACGGGGCCGTGATTCTCGTACGTCACAAAATCCTTTGTCGTCAGATGGTTCCAAAGCACTGGACCGCCATGCGCAGCATCGAACGGATCGTATTGATGATAGATGTGATACGTATCACCAATCTGAACCAAACCATTGGGGTCGTTGAGCCAGCCAAGCTCAGGCTCCACATGGAACAAAAGTCTATCGGGGTCGGATGCGATGCGAGCCGCCGTCTCATCCTGTCCGGCACGCCACTGCTCATAGTCCGCGCGTGTCACCTTATTTTTTTGATTAAACATCGCCGTTGACTTTCTCGTCTATGGGAAAGGACGCTCGACTCACACGAGCCGAACGCCCTTCCCCAAATGGACTTATCCGCACATTACGCTGAACGGCTCAACTAGAAGCTAACGTCGAAGCCAGCGCCAGCGCCCTCTTCATCGGTGGTCGGCACGCCCTTTGCCTTGTTGTAGGCAAAGATCAAGACGATCGGCACGATGAAGGCGATGAGATTGCCAGCCACATACCACACGAGCGTCTCGGGCGTGACGATGAGCAGGCCAAGCACGCCGGTCAGACCCTGACCGATGGCGCGCACCTCAAAGAGCTTGACGAAGGCACCGCCGCAGCCTGCACCGATGCAAGCGCAGATGAACGGGATGATCGAGTAGCGCATGTTTGCAGCAAAGATTGCGGGCTCGGAGATACCGACCAGCGTCGGGATAAAGGACGACATGCAGATGTTGCGCTCTTTGGAGTGCTTCTTGTGAATGAGGTACATGCCGATGGCGCCGCCGCCCTGGGCGATGATGGAAACCGACCAGATTGCCTGGATGTAGTTGAAGCCAGTCGTGGCAACGAGGTTTGCCTCGATACCCTGGATGAACTGATGCGTACCGGTAACGACAAGCGGCTGCAGGAACGCAGCGAAGACAAAGGCACCAAAGACGCCCATCCTGTTGTACAGGATATCGATTACGCCGGCGAGGACGTCGCCGATCAGGTTGCCGAGCGGGCCGAACACGGTGAACAGGGCGACGTTAGCAAGAATCAGGGTAACGGTCGGGACAAAGACGAACGAAACGACCTCGGGGATGTACTTCTGGGCAATCTTTTCGACCTTGGCCATAAACCAGGCAGTCAGGATTGCAGGGAACACACCGCCCTGGAAAGCAACCATGGGAATGGAGAGCGGACCAAAGTTCCAGTACTCAGCACCCGTCGGGTCCATAACGAACGTGTTACGGTTCATAAGACTCGGGTGAACCATGACGATACCGACGAGGATGCCCAGAATCGGGTTACCGCCAAAACGCTTGACCGCGCTGTACATAACCAGGACAGGCAGGTAGTCAAACGTGGTGGCGATAATGGCAAAGAAGCTTGCGAGGTTCTTGAGGAACTCGCTGTGGTCGGCAAGGCTGCCCTCCATGCCAAAGAGGCCGTTGGCAACGATCAGCGACTTAAGGCCGATGATGATAGCAGCGCCGACGAAAGCGGGAATGATGGGGATAAAGATGTCCGAGAATACCTTGAGGACCGAGAAGAACTTGCCCTTCTTGTCCGCCTCGGCGCCCTTAACCTCGGAAGCGCTGATCTCCTTAACGCCCGTCAGAGCCATAAACTCGTCGTAGACCTTGTTGACGGTACCGGTACCGAAGATGATCATGAGCTGGCCGCTGTTGTACAGCACGCCCTTGACGCCATCGATGTTCTCGAGCTCGGCCTTGTTGTACTTGCTCGTATCCTTGAGCACCAGACGCAGACGCGTAACGCAATGCGTGGCGCCCTCGATGTTCTCCAGACCGCCGACGTTATCGACGACTTGCTGAGACACTGCTTTGTAGTCCATGTTCCTCTCCATTCCTTTACGAAATCATAAGACGTTTTGATGCCATTACAGAGACGCGATCGTTGCATTTGCGCACTTGAGCGTACCGTCGGTGACCGTCAGCGCCACACCCTGGCCCTGCTTATTGCAGAAGCGAGCGTTAAGCGCAACATCATCGACAAAGATGGTCGCGATATCGTCGTCAACGACCAGGCGCACATGATGAGTGCCCTCGCCCTTAAAGAACAACGGACGCTCGAGGCCCATGTTGTTGACCTGGAACCACGGCTGTCTCTTATACACATCTCCGAGCCCACGAGACTAAGGCGAATCTCGT
>UQOJ01000015.1 GCA_900542635.1 uncultured Collinsella sp. | reverse complement strand
CGCGCCGCGCTGGGAAGGGCCGCGTAGCGGTCCAAGAAATCGTCCGCAGTCCCAACCTACCAAAATAAACCTGTCCCTTTTTGGCGGGTTGTTAGCTGTGACGGTACTCGGCGATGATGAAGTCGATGTCGGTCTGAAGGGTGTCCAAATTTGCCAGGCGCTCTTTGTCGGCAGGGCGCGTGCGATAGTAGTACGGCGTCATCTGGAACACCGCCTCGATGTCGGCCTGGGTCTGGAGCGTAATTTTCGCAGACACCCGCTGCGTTCCGACCAACTCGAACTCGGTGGCCTTCGGCAGCTTCTCATCGTTAAGGTACGGCGTGTCGTAGAGCACCTCCTTGAGCCCAAACAGATGACGGGCGCCCGGCACCACGGTGTAAAGCGAACCCTCTGGCGCCAGCACGCGAGCAAACTCGCGCTCGTTAAAGGGAGCAAAGAGCTCGGTCACCATATCGAAGGCGCCATCGGCCACGGGGATGTCCTTCATGTTGGCCACGAAGTAGGTCGCATCGCCGCGCTTGGCGGCAAGGCGCACCATCTCTTTGCCCAGGTCAAAGCCGTAAGCATCCACGCCCGGCACCGCGCCCATAGCACTCGTGTAATACCCCTCGCCACAGCAAATGTCGAGCAAGGGCAGCGGCTTGTCCGACGTAGCCGCGCACCGCTGAGCTCGTTCGCGCACGAGCTCGACCATCGTATCGCGCAACGGTGCATAGTAGCCACAGTTCAAGAAGTCGCGACGGCTGCGCGCCTGCGACTTGGGATCACCCATGGAGTCGCCGCTCTTGGACGAGCGCAGTAGATATAGATAGCCCTCGCGCGCACGGTCAAACCGGTGTCCGCCCGCACATGCAGCACCGCGCTCATTGTCCACCAACGGCTCATGGCAAACGGGACACAACAACATGGCAACTCCTTAGCGCGAACAACACAACGACCACCATTGTCGCACGCCTTCCCCACCTAGTCATTGGGGACGTTCTTGAATAACCAGTCGTTTAAGAACGTCCCCAATGACTAGTCGATTAGGAGTATCATCGTCTGCGCAAATAAGCACGAAAGAGCATGTTAGAGATTGAGAGCGTATGGCTGATACCGCATCTAAGCACATTGACATGACCACCGGATCGCTGTGGCGCAATATTCCCCTGTTCGCCTTCCCCGTGGCCGCCACGAGCATCTTGGAGCAGCTGTCGAACCTCATCGCCACCGTCATCATCGGTAACTTCTCGGGCGACCAGGGAACCCTCGCCATGGCGGCGGTCGGCTCCAATGTTCCGCTTACCAGTCTTATGCTCAACCTGTTTATTGGCATGTCGCTTGGCTCCAACGTGGTCATCGCCAACGCTATCGGCCGCAACGATCAGAACATGGTCAAACGCGCCGTCCATACCTCGATTTTAATGGCGCTTGTGGGCTTTGTCGTCATCGCGCTGGGCGAGATCTTTGCCGAGCCCATGCTCGCCGCGCTCAACGTTCCCGCCGAAACCATGCCGCTCGCTTCGCTCTACCTGCGCGTCTTTTTGCTCAGCATGCCCTCGATCTTGCTCTACAACTTTGAGGCCGCGATCTTCCGCTCCGTCGGCATCACCCGCATGCCGCTGCAGGCGCTTGCCGTGTCCACCGTCCTCAACATTGGCCTGGATCTCATCTTTGTCCCTGTGCTCCACTGGGGTGTCGCGGGCGTCGCCATCGCCACCGCCATCGCCTACACCGTCAGCGCCGCCACGCTCTTTATCCGCCTGCTCAAGACCGACTCCGTCGTCCGCGTCACCCCGCGCGACTTGGCTATCGATCCCGTCGCCCTCAAACGCATCGTCAAGATCGGCCTGCCCGCCGGCATCCAAAGCGCCGTCTTTGCCGTCGCCAACATCATCATCCAGTCTGCCATCAACAGTCTGGGCACCGAGGTCATGGCGGCATCGAGCGCCGCTATGAGCTTGGAGTACGTATGCTACAACCTGCTCAACAGCTTTAGCCAGGCTTGCACCACCTTCGTGGGACAAAACCACGGTGCCCGCCAGATCGACCGCTGCACCAAAACGCTCAAGGTCTGCCTGGTCGAAGGCGGTATCGTTGCACTCACCACGATCATCGTTATTGTCGGCCTGGGGCGCGAGATCTTGTCGCTCTTTAACAGCGATCCCAACATCGTCTCGATCGGCTATATCCGCGTATGTTCGATCTTCCCGGCGTACGCCTTTAGCATGTTCTACGAAAACATGTCCGGCTACCTGCGCGGCTTTGGTATCTCGCTCACGCCCGCCCTCATCACCATGATCTGCGTCTGCGGCATCCGCTTCTATTGGGTGTTCTGCGTGTTCCCGCACTTCCGCACCTTTGCGAACATCATGATGGTCTATCCCATCAGCCTGGGCACCACGGCGTTCTTTATGGTCGTAGCGGTACTACTTTGCCACCCTGCACGCACCTATCGCGCCACCCAAGCCAAAGCGACAGCCCGCTAAACACCGCACTCAACGCCACGCCAGTCATTAATTGACAATATGTGAGCTCATATAGTCGATAAAGTGCCTCGTGGCGATGGGCATGGTGTCCCAGCTGCGCCAGGCGGCCACCACGTCGCGCGAGGGGGCATGCACGATGGGCCGCACACGAATATCGGCTCGCATGCCCTCCACAGTACGACGGTAGAGCATGCTCACGCCTAGGCCCTCCTCCACCATCGCCATAATGGTGTAGTCGTCGGTCACTTCACTCGTCACGTGCGGCGACAGGCCATGCGCCGCGAATGCATCGAGCACCAGGCTCTGTTCGCCCTCATCCAGCAGCACAAACGGCTCGGAAGCCAGGTCGGCGAGCGTCACCTTCTCCTTTGCCGCCAGCGGATGCGCGACAGGCAACAGTGCCACCAACTCGTCGTGATAGACCACGCGCTTCTCGAGCCCTGCGGTAAACCCACGTGCCGTAAAGCAAAAATCCACTACGCCGTCGTGCACCCATTGGGCGTTGCGCGTGTAGTCGCCCTGCTTGAGGGTAAAGCGTACGCCCGGGTGCAGCGCACCAAAGTCGCGGATCACACGCGGCAGCACGGTACGACTCACGTTGGTAAACGTCGCGATGCGAATATCGGTCGACGAAAGCCCCAGCAGCTCCTGGCGCTTGCCCTCGAGCTCGGCCTCGGCAGTCACAATCTGGCGCAGGTACGGCAGATATTGTTTACCGTCGCGCGTAAGCGAAACGCCCTGCTTTCCGCGCTCGATAAGCGTGGTACCCAGCTCGCGCTCGAGCGCTTTGACGGCCTGGCTCACCGCGCTTTGCGTATAGCCCAGCTCGTCGGCCGCACCTTTCAGGCTGCCGCGATCGACCACCATACATACAATCTGATACCGCGATGCCATCGTGCCTCCACATCGACGCAGCCGTAAAACGTTTTGCCAGCGCCTTTCTTGCCTACTTTAGCTTTGCTTAATCATACTGAAGATACATTCGCTTTACTACATCCACATCTGAGCGCAGAATCCTTTGTACGAAACCGTTCTGTAACAAAAGGAGTCCCATGGATCGCAAAAAAGCAATCGCGCTCTCATTTTCCGTTCCCGTCGCATGGGGCTTTTCGTACCCCCTCATGAAAATTGGCATGGACAGCATGAACGCCACGAGCATCGTCGCGCTTCGTTGCATCATCGCTTTTGCGGCCTGCCTGCTGCTCTTCCACAAGCACGCTTTCCGCATCAACCGCGACCTCATGGTCCGCGCTGCCATCATCGGCGCCATCATGGCAACTGAACTCACCTGCATGTGCCTGGGCTCCAGCCTCACCTCCGCCTCTACCGCCGGCTTTTTGCAGAGCCTGACGGTCGTGATCGTACCGTTTGCCAACGCCGCCCTGCTGCGTCGCGCCCCCGAGCGCAAAGTGCTCGTCGGCACCGCCATCGTCACCTGCGGCATGCTGCTGCTCTCGGGCGCCGACTTTACCAGCCTGAACCCGGGCGCGATCATCATGCTGCTCTCCGCCTTTGTCTACGCCGGACACATCATTGTGGCGAAGCGCTTTGTCGAAGATGTCGACCCGCTGGCTCTGGGCGTTTGGCAGCTGGGCTTTGGCGGCTTGTTCTCGGGCATCGCCGCATTCACCTTTGGCGGCTTCACGCTTCCCAGTACGCCCAGCGAGATCGTGGTCGTCATTGCGCTCGCACTCATCTGCTCTGCTTACGGCTTTATCACCCAAACGCTCGTGCAGCCCCACGTGCCCGCCGAGACCACTGGCTTCGCCTTCTCGCTCGAGCCAGTCTGCTCCGCCGTCTTTTCGTTCTTCTTGGTTGGCGAGGTCCTGAGCCCCATCGCCTTCTTTGGCGCCGCCCTCATCCTCACCGGCGTCATGGTGGCAACCGTCGAGCTTCCGCGCCTCCGCGCACATGGACAGGCTCGCATGGCGGGAGCGCCCGAGCACGTCTCGTAGACCCCACTCTTCATACAGCCGTGGCATAAAGGTCTCCGGACGCCTTTACAATAGATGCCAACAGAGTATCTGCCATAAAGGAGCCCCATGGACACCGCAACTCGCGACCGCAACATAGCAACTTGGTTGGGCGATGCGCCGCAGCCGGTACGTGACACTACGAACCAGCTGCTCGAGCGCATCGCCCTTTTGCGTGCCGAGCAGACTATCTACCCGGCACAAGACGACATCCTCAATGCCCTCGCCTACACGCCGGCCGACCAGGTCAAGGTTGTCATCTTGGGTCAAGACCCCTATCACGGACCCAACCAGGCTATGGGGCTGTCGTTCTCGGTCCCCGCGACGCAAACCAAGTTGCCGCCGAGCCTGCGCAACATCTACAAGGAACTCAATGCCGATCTGGGCTACCCCATTCCCGCCACGGGAGACCTAACCCCATGGGCACAGCAGGGCGTCCTGCTCCTCAACACCACGCTCACCGTACGCGAGCATGCCGCCAACTCGCACGCCAAACTGGGCTGGAGCACGCTCACCGACTACGTTATCGAACGCTGCTGCCAGCTGCCCCAACCGGTAGTCTTTTTGGCATGGGGCCGCTTTGCCCAGCAGATGGTCGAAGGTAAGCTCGTCGCAACTGGTGCGGACAAGGCAACCGACAAGTTCTGTCTGGCCTCCACACACCCCTCGCCGCTTTCGGCCAACCGTGCCACGGCAGAACTCCCAGCTTTTATGGGGTCGCGCCCCTTCTCCGCTGCCAATCGACTACTCGAACAGCACGGCTCGACCCCCGTCAACTGGACCTGCCTCGGCTAAAAAACGATGCATCAAAAACGCGCCCGACGGCTTTCCATCGGGCGCGTTTCCTATTCGGGCCATATAAATTGTGTGCGGCCCGCCTCGCCACCGTCAATGAGCAAACTCTGTCCGGTCATAAACCGGTTGGTCACGCCCACAAAGTAAATCCACTCGGCGATCTCTTGGGCGGTGGCCCAGCGTTTAAGCGGCGTGAGCTCCATAATCTGGTTCCACAGGTGCTCGTCTTCCATCACGCAACGGTTGAGCGGCGTTATAACGCCGCCCGGGTCCACACTGTTGGCGATGGCCTGCGGTGCCAGCCGGTTTGCAAGGTTCTTGGTGTAGGCGATAACGCCGCCCTTGCTGGCGGCATAGTCGGGAAACTCCGATCCCGTATGCCCGCTCGCCGACCCCACATTGACCACGGATTTGATAGACGGCGCCGGCTTGGCGACAAGCCCCTCCCCCACAAAGGCGTAGCGCTCGGTCACGTTGATGATGCCATACAGGTTGGCGGCGATGTCGTCGGCCGAATCCTGCGTACCGGCAACGTTCACGATTACCTGAGGCTCAAGGTCGCCCGGAAACGAGTCAGGCTCGCGGACATCAACGATCAGATGGCGGTAGCGCTCGTGCTCGATCGCCGCCGGCAGCAGGTCAAAGCCCACGACCTCGTGGTCCTCGTCCAAAAACCGCTGCACGCATGCAGCTCCGATACCACCCGAAGCGCCCGTGATCAAAACCCGCATACTTGCTCCTTAGGCGGTTGCGTGGCGCTCGAGGTACTCGGAACCCACATTCTCGCGCTCCCAGCCGCGCACGACCTTGTAGCCCACGGGGCTCAGGAAGACCTCGCACAGCAGCTCGGCAACAGCGCCGGTCAGCGAGCACATAAGGACCTGCACCCAGGTCCAACCAAAGAACGTGTGGCTCACCACGATGGCAAAGACCAGGTTGTCGATAAACTGGCCAACACCCGTGGACACATAGGAACGGAAGGCAAAGCTCGCAAAGTTATTCTTCTTGAGCATACGGCCGAGCGACTGGTTGAGCGTGGAGTTAACCACGGCAGAAACGAGCATTGCCAGCGAAGAGCCCAGCACCACGTACCAGGTGCCGCCGATAGTGGCGTTAAGGGCGGTGTTGACCTCGATCATGCCCGTGTCGTAGTAGGCGCCCCACATGCCGGGCGTGAGCGAGCATGCCCAAAAGCACAGGCTCACGGCGAGGTTGACCGCCAGTGCAAGGATAGAGATTTTGATGGATGCCTTGGCGCCAAAGCGCTTGCAGATCATGTCCTGGCACAAAAACGAAACCCAGCTCACCACAAAGCCGCAATCGAGTGCCAGATACGGCAGGCTGATGAGCTCTTTGTTGGCCAGCAGGTTCATCATGATGACGCTCACGAAAAACAGCGAAACCGTTGCCGCGGGAATGCTCCGCAACAGGACCTTGTAGTCCTCCATGACCTTCTTGATCATTGTGTACTCCTTTGGTTTTAGGTTTAACGAGCAGGATATCGGACCCGAACTGCTCGGACGCCCCGGTCTTGAGACGACGGTGGGTATGATAGCCGCTCACGCGGCATCAGGCAAGCAAACGGCGCGGCAGCCCCGCAGGACCACCGCGCCGATGCGTTAAAAGGCTACGTTGCCAAACTCCGACAGGATAAGATCGGGGTTGTGATCGGTTGCCCAATCCACGTTCCACGGACTCGTGAACAGCAGCAGCTTACCGCCGCGCATGTCCTCGACACGCAGCGTGTCGCGCGTGAGCGAAAGGCCCGGGATATCGATGGTGTCGGGGTCGTTCTGGATCCAGCGGATGTCCGTATAGGGCAGTGGCTGGCGACGAACCTCAACACGGTACTCGGCCTTGAGGCGGCGCTCGAGTACCTCAAACTGCAGCACGCCGACCACGCCCACGATGACGCTCTCCATGCCGGCACCCAGCTCGCGGAAGATCTGGATGGCACCCTCCTGGGCAAGCTCCTCCATGCCCTTGACGAACTGCTTGCGCTTGAGCGTGTCGACCTGCGTAATGCGAGCGAACATCTCGGGGGCAAACGTCGGGATCTGCGGGTACTGCACGTGGCGTTTGCCGGAGCACACGGTGTCGCCGATGCTAAAGATACCCGGGTCGAACAGGCCCACGATATCGCCCGCGTACGCCTCGTCCACGATGGCGCGGTCATCGGCCATCATCGACGTGCCCGTGGCAAGCTTGAGCTTGCGGTTGCCCTGCATGTGGAACGCATCCATGCCGCGCTCGAACTTGCCCGAACAAATGCGCACAAAGGCGATGCGGTCACGGTGGTTCTTGTCCATGTTGGCCTGGATCTTAAACACAAAGCCGCTAAAGTCGTCGCGGCAGGGATCGACCGGCTCGCTGGTGAGCGTATCGGTATAGGCGCGCGGCGTCGGGGCCAGACGCAGGAACTCCTTGAGGAAGGGCTCCACGCCAAAGTTGGTAAGCGCCGAGCCAAAGAACGCCGGGCTCAGCTTGCCGCAGGCCACAGCATCCAAGTCGAGCTCGTCGCCGGCACCATCGAGCAGCTCGATATCGTCCATCAGGTTCTTATGGTTTTCTTCGCCAATAAGCTCGTCCATGGAAGGATCGCCCAACTCGGCCTCGACCTCGGCGACCTTCTTGGTGGCGTTGGCGTGACCGTCGCCCTCAAAGGCGATAACGCGACGGGTTTGACGATCGAACACGCCGCGGAAATTGCGGCCGCTGCCGATCGGCCAGTTCATAGGATACGTATTGATGCCCAGAACGTTCTCGATCTCTTCCATGAGCTCAAACGGATCGCGAGCCTCGTGGTCGAGCTTGTTCACAAAGGTGAAGATGGGAATGTGGCGCAGCGTACAGACCTTAAAGAGCTTTTTGGTCTGGGCCTCGACGCCCTTAGCGCCGTCGATGACCATGACCGCGGCGTCAGCGGCCATAAGGGTACGGTAGGTATCCTCCGAGAAATCCTGGTGACCGGGTGTATCGAGGATGTTGACGCAGGCGCCGTTGTAGGTGAACTGCAGCACCGAGGAGGTAACGGAAATACCGCGCTCCTTCTCGATGTCCATCCAGTCCGAGACGGCGTGCTTGGCCGAGCTCTTGCCCTTGACCGAGCCGGCGGTCTGAATGCTGCCGGTATAGAGCAGCAGCTTCTCGGTAAGTGTGGTCTTACCGGCGTCCGGGTGGCTGATGATCGCGAATGTGCGGCGCGACGAGATTTCATCCGACAGGCTTGCCATGCGGATCCTTTCTTGCATTGAGTGCATTACGTCGTTGTAACCGCATTATTGTAGCCGCGAAACCTCGCTCTAGGACGCCTATCAGGACAAATTCATCAGTTGGGGCTTGGGCAGCCGGCCCAATCCGCATTTGCCTCTTGCAGAACTGTGCATAGTGTATATATACTGTGCTTACCGGTTATATACACGTGTAGCCCATCAGCTAAGGAGCCGCTGTGGACATCATCCTATCCAATTCGAGCGATAAACCCATCTACGAGCAAATAGCCTCGCAGGTCAAAGCTCAGATCCTTTCGGGCACGCTCGCTGCGGGCGCCAAACTCCCCAGCATCCGTGCGCTCGCGAGCGATCTTGGCGTGAGCGTCATCACCACCAAGCGCGCCTACGCCGACCTGGAGCAGCTCGGGTTTATCTGCACCGTGCAGGGCAAGGGCTGTTTTGTCGCCGAGGGCAACCAAGAGCTCTTGCGCGAAAACCAGCTCTGCCATATCGAAGATCTGCTTGCGAAAGCGGCAAGCCAAGCCGAAACCCTGGGTGTCACGCGCGACAAACTGCACGAGATGCTCGACCTGGTAGCCCCCGAAACCATGCAGTAGCCATCTGCAAGAAAGGCTATACCATGCAAAACTTGCTAGAACTCAAAGGCATCTCACGCCGTGTGAGCGACCGTTTTTCGCTGCGTGATGTCACGCTCGCTGTGGAGCCCGGCCAGATTGTCGGCTTTGTGGGTGCCAACGGTGCCGGCAAAACAACGACGATTCGAGCCGCGCTTGGGCTTATCAAACTCGATGCCGGCGAGGTGCACCTGTTTGGGCAGCGCTGTGGCGCCGACGCACCCGGTGAAGCGCAGCGCTGCTTGCGCACCTGTGTCGGTCTCGTGCTGGACACGTGTCCTTTCCCTTCCACACTCAAGGTGACCGAAGTTGAGGCACTCGTAAGACCGGCGTACCCCGCCTGGAGCCATGGCACCTTCGCCGACCTCATCAGCCAATTTGGCCTCGATCCCAAGACAAAGGTCAAGGACCTCTCCCGCGGCATGGGCATGAAACTGCAGCTTGCCTGTGCACTCAGCCACAATGCCAAGCTGCTCGTTTTGGACGAAGCCACCGCGGGCCTCGATCCCATGGCACGCGAGGAACTGCTTGATGAGCTGCTTGCCTTTGTCGCCGACGGCCAGCACAGCGTGTTACTCTCGAGCCACATTACGTCCGACCTCGATCGCACCGCTGATCGCGTCATCTGCATCGATAATGGCTCGATTATTTTTGACCTGCCGCGCGAGGACATTACCGACCGCGCCGGCATCGCCCACTGCACCCAAGCACAGGCCGCCGAGCTTATGGCTTGCGTCGAAGGCGCCCGTGCCGTCCACCACGCCTATAGCGTGGACGTGCTCGTGCCCAACCGTCGCGAAACGCTCGAGGCCTTCCCCGAGATTCCCTGCGATCGGGCAACCATTGACGACTATCTACGCCTCACGCTGAAAGGGGCTTCGAAATGAAACGCGCCTTTATGTCCGAGACCGCCATCGTTCGCACGCTCGCCCCGAGCATCGCGGGCGTCGGCCTGTTCATCTTCGTCGTGCTAACCCTTGCCAACGCGACAGACGGCGATTCCGGCATGAGCGCCGGCGCCTGTGCGGTCAGCGCAATGTCGCCCATCATAATCATGAACTCGCTAGCTGGCTACGATAACCAAAACGGCTGGGAACGTTATCGAGCAACGTTGCCCTTCTCGCGCAAAGACATTATTTGCGCACGCTACCTGTGCATCGTTGTCTTCTCGATCGTCATGGCATGCGCGGCTACGCTTCTGAACATCCTCGCCCTTCCGCTCTTCGACCCCATGGGCATCCCTTCGACATGCCAGACGATCTTTGAAATCGCAACCGCCTCGGCAGCATCGATGCTCATCTCCCTCATGATGGTGTTCTTGGCACAGCCGCTGTTCTTCCGATTTGGACACATGGAGGCACTGCGCCTATCCGTTGGCCTGTTTGCCCTACTCGGATGCCTTACCATGGCAGCGCTGAGCTCCTCCAACCCCATCAGCAACTGGCTTATGTCGATTGCCGGGGCGAATCCCGATCCTGCCGTCCTTGGCTGTCTGTGTGCAGGAATTGCCGTACTGGCGCTCGCACTATGCGCAATCAGCTGCACCGTCAGCACCAAGGTTTATCGAGTACGCGATCTGTAGCCACACGAGTCTCAATCCGCGAAGGACGCGATCGCCGCCCCTCCCCGCAAATCCGTGGCAAAGGGCATGTCCCCGGCGTGCGCCACTGTGCTACTTGCGCAGCGGCTTGGGCAGTGGAATACCGGCAGCGATGACGGCCGCGATGATCATGCAGACGATACCCTTGAGTGGGAAGCACATGAGCAACAAGCCCACGACCATAACGGGTTGGCGCATGACGGCGCCCATCGTCGATGCCGTGCAGACGGCGACGCAAAAGACCGGATCTGCGCCGGTGAGGATGGCAAGGCCATAGCCCAGGCTTACGCCCGAGAAGATAACCGGGAAGAAGTGACCGCCGCGCCAACCAAGGTTGATGAGGGCGGGCGTCAGCATGGCCTTGACCAGACCGGTCAAAATAAGCACGCCGGCGGGGATGGTCAGATAGGTTTCCATGAGCACGTCGGCCTGGGTCTCGCCGGCAAACATGGTATAGGGCAGGACCGTGCCACAGATGGCGAGTGCCAGACCGGCCAGCATGGCCTTGACGACAGGACGCTCCCCTATTGCATGGGACAGTGCCTCGCTTGCATGCTCAGAGACAAAGTACAGCCAGCCGCAGACGGTGCCGATCAACGACAGAGGGACGAGCCAGGTAAGCTCTAGGTTGCCCACCTCGGCGGACTCGAACCTGGGCATGCCCATGCCGCCGCCCACAAGCTGTCCAAGCAGCAGGTAGGTGCCCAGACCGCCGGCAATCGCAATACCGTAGACCACCGTCTTTTGCGTCTTGGGCAGCTTGATGGTGATCTCGCCGGACGCGGACTCATCGTCGGCGTCTTCACCCTGGCCGTCGGTGCTACCGGCAAGCGGCGCCACAAAGCCAAAGACGGGCGCGGTAAAGAGCGCCGTCAGGGCAGCCTGGGTGCCCAGCAACGTGAGCTCCCTAAACTCGGCGCCAAAGCGACGCATGCGGTCGCCGACCCAGCTGCACAGACCGGCGATAACGCCGGTCAGGCCGGCCTCCGGTCCAATGCTTCCGCCAAACAGCAGCGGCAGCAATGCCGCGAGCGAAAGCTTGCCCAGGTTGTCGTACGGGTAGCGCCCGTCTTGCTTAACCTTAGCCATCACCTGGTTGAGGTCATCGGTCTTGGTGCCTGTCATCTTTTCGTACAGACCGATTAACAGGCCGCCCAGCAGGCAGACAAAAAACGGGTACGGCAGAAAGCCAAACGGGCCGCTGGCAAGCTCGGGCGAAGCGACGCCCAGCGCGTGCGGAATCTCGGTCCATAGATAGTCGATACCGTGCTCCATCGCAAAAAAGAACAGCCAGACTGCGGCACCCGCGAGTACACCGGTCACGGCGACGCTGACCAAAAACAGCGCTCGGTTCGTGGGTTTGGCAAGGTTATCCATCGGGTCCTCCCGCGGTCAAAGTCGACATAGATACGTTTTATTGTAGAGCGAGCGTTGCCCGAACGAGCCAACCGTCTGCGCCGCGAACGGCACCATTGGGAGCCATAGTGGGGCAAGCTCAAGACTTATCCGTTGATAATCGAGGCAATCTCGCGCAAATCGTCGGCAAAGTAGATGCCGTGCTGGCGCCTCGGGCTCGAAAGCCCCTTATCAATCATGTGCCCGAGCAACGCCTTGAGGTCGTTGTAGTAACCGTCCAGGTTATACAGGATGCACGGAGAGCTCAGGTGCCCCAACGACACCGCGGACATAACCTCGGCAATCTCCTCGAGCGTGCCCGTGCCGCCCGGAAATGCGATGAACGCATCGCCGAGCTCGATCATCTTGGCTTTGCGCTCGGCCATGTCGCTCGTCACGATAAGGTCGTCGATTCCGTCGTGTTGAAACTCTGCCTCGATAAAAAAGCTCGGCTCCACACCCGTCACATGTCCGCCTGCCTCGAGTACGCTATCGGCGAGCGCGCCCATCAGTCCCGATTTGGACCCGCCGTATACGAGCGCGTGTCCGTTGGCGCCAATCCAATTGCCCAGCTCCTGCACCGCGGGCAGAAACGCCGGGTCGTTGCCGACGCTCGCGCCCAGGTACACCGTGATGTTCATATGCAATCCCCCTCGTCGTGACGCGCGGCACCCGTTCTATCGTTGCCGGCGACGGTATTCGCGCACGCGGCGCGACAGATCGGCGAGCTCATCGCGGTCGAGTTCTTCCAAATGCTCAAGATCGTCCATAAAGCGCGCCATGGTGTCCTTTTGGCGCAGCTTGATAAGCGTATTGCAGTAGTTCACCGCCACGCCCGTAAGCATGGCGATATAGAAGATACTGATGACGCTTAGGATAACGGTAATGCCGCGGGCAACCGGCGTTTCAGCGGGGATATCGCCAAAGCCAATCGTCGAGACCGTCTCAAAGCTAAACCAGAGACCATCGCCAAACGTGAGGGTCGTGGGCTCGGACAGCCAGACAGCCGTCGAGCAAAGCAGATAGAAAATAAGAAACAGGCCCGTAATGCGTGCAAAGCCAGCCTGTCGCAGCACATCGGCAAGCGTCCTGAGCTTTTTCATCGCGACCCCTTCCACGGACAACCAATCACGTTCGCTCGGTATTGTCCCACGCCTCCCCAGCAAACGGAACTAGTCATTGGGGACGTTCTTAAATGACCAGTCAAACAAGAACGTCCCCAATGACTAGTCGTTTAAGAACGTCCCCGATGACTGCCGGGCGGGAGCGTTTAGCGGTACAGCTGCCGACTGGGCAGGCTGAGCTGGTATCCTTATGCGGTATTGTCTCGATTCGTTAGGATTGCATGTGAGAGCTGCCACTGTCCTTCGTTCAGTTATATGTCGCGCCCTGGCCATTGTGCTTGCCGCGCTTGCCGCACTGAGTTCCATCGCGCCTGTCCAGGCTTTTGCCGATGACTCTAGTCAGCCAGTCAAGACGGTCCGCGTCGGCTGGCTCGTCAACAACGAGGGCTTCCAGAACGGCACCCCCGGCGAGCGTCTCTCGGGATGGGGTTACGAGTACCTCCAGACTCTGTCGTACTACACGCCCGGCTGGCGGTACGAATACGTCTCCGGCACCTTCACCGAGCTTATGGACATGCTCGAGGCAGGCGAGATCGACCTCATGCCCAACATCTCCTACTCCGAGGAACGCGCCCAAAAGCTGCTCTTTTCCTCGAACCCCGAGGGCACCGAGCGCTACTACATCTACGCCAGGCCCGACCGTGACGACCTGGCCAAGGGTGACCCTCAAGCACTCCAGGGTCTCACCATCGGTTACAACTCCGGTGTTATGCAAACCATCGTCGGCCAGCAGTGGCTCGCCAACGAGGGAATCGCCTGCACATACAGGGAGTATGACGGAGGCTCCGTTCTCTTTGACGCGCTCGCAAACGGCGAGGTCGACGCCATCATCATGAACGACACCATTTCGTCGCCCGAGGCGTCGCCCATGTTCTACGTCGGTTCGAGCGACTACTACTTTGCCGTTCCCAAAAGCCGCCCCGACCTGATGGACAACATCAACTCCGCAATGGCGGCAATCAACCGCGTCAACCCCCGCTATAACGACGAGGTCAAATCGAACTATTCAGCGCAAAACAGCGGATCATCCTCGCTCACCGGCGATGAGCGCGCCTGGCTCAAGGCGAACAACAACACCATCACGCTCGGCTACATTACGGGCAAACTCCCCTACTGCAACGAAGACGAAGACGGCAAAATGGAAGGCTCGCTCGCATCGCTTGCGACGACGTTGCACGATAAATTTGGCATTACGGTCGAAACCGTCGCCTTTGATAGCTACAAGATGATGTCAAAGGCCCTGTCAAAGGGAAGCATAGACGTCGCGCTGCCGGTATACCGAGATTACTGGTTTGCCGAGCAATCAGGCGTTGTGCAGTCGGTATCGTTGGGGACCATATCCCTCACCGCCATCCACAGCGGAAGCAACCTGAACAAAGATCTTCAGAACATCGCCTGTACCAAATCATCGTTTATCAACCGAAACGTACTTGAAAGTCTGTTCCCCACAGCGACCGTGACCGAATACCGATCCGACGATGAAGCGTTCGACGCCCTCA
Source organism: uncultured Collinsella sp. (assembly GCA_900542635.1). Taxonomy (GTDB): domain Bacteria; phylum Actinomycetota; class Coriobacteriia; order Coriobacteriales; family Coriobacteriaceae; genus Collinsella. Next base: position 22,047 of record UQOJ01000015.1, on the reverse strand, counting down.
GGAGGGGAACGGCGCGCTGCGTCGTCGCTCCCAGTTCACGCGTAAAAACCCTCGGCGATCGTTATGATCTCGAGGACTGCGAGACGGTCGAGCTCCCTGACACCTGCGAGCTCTCGTGCTGGATTTCGCGCGGAAAGCCCGAGCTGCTGGGAATCATCAACAAGGGCATCATCAATGCCGGAGAATCGCTCTCCGCAAGCAATTACTCCTCTACGTCGTACACGGCCCAGGAATCCAACACGCTTCAATTCCTTTATCGCAACCGCACCGCCGTTGCCTCCACCCTCATCGGTATGTTGTCGGTCAGCATCGTCCTGCTCATCTGGGCGCTCGTGCGCGCTCGAACCGAGCGCGAAAAAGCCGACGCCGCCAACGCCGCTAAGACGGCATTCCTCACGCGCATGAGCCACGACATCCGTACGCCGCTCAACGGCATCCTGGGCCTTATCGATATCGAGGAATTGAAGGAAGGCGATATCCAGGTCGCCCGCGAAAGCCGCGCCAAGGCTCGTGTTGCCGCCAATCACCTGCTCTCGCTGATTAACGACATCCTCGAGATGGGCAAAATCGAAGACCGCAAGATAACACTGGAACATGCGCCTTTTAACCTCAAAGAGCTCTGTGACGATACGCTGGTTCTGTGCAAGCTCCGCGCATCCGATAACGGCATCACCATGCAGGACAATAGTCTGCCATACACCACGGGGCCATACATGGTCGGCAGTCCCACCCATATCCGACAGATCATGATCAACCTGTTAGACAACAGCATTAAGTACAACAAGCACGGCGGCTCCGTCACCTTTAGCTCAAAGACCAAGCCACTCGATAACGGGCGCGCGCTCTTTTGCTTTAGCGTTTCGGATACCGGCATTGGCATGACTTCCAAGTTTTTAAAGCATATCTATGAGCCGTTTGCCCAAGAAGGTAACGATGCGCGTAGCAAGTTCCAAGGAACCGGCATGGGCATGCCAATCGTCAAGTCGCTTATTGAACTGATGGGCGGCACCATCGAAGTCACCAGCGAGCTCCATGCGGGCACCTCGTTCTACGTGGAGATTCCGCTCGATATCGACAAGAACCCCCAGGCGCGGGCGAATACGGTCGAGGGGGCGCTCGACTGCTCGCTCGCCGACATGAACGTGCTGCTCGCCGAAGACAACGAATTGAATGCCGAGATTGCCCAGGCGCTGCTAGAATCCGAGGGCGTCGTGGTCACCCGCGCCGCCAACGGCAACGAAGTCGTCGATCTGTACCTATCGCATCCCGCCGGCAGCTTCGATGCGATCCTGATGGACATCATGATGCCGGATATGGACGGCTACGAGGCAACCCGCGTGATTCGTCTGAGCGAGAAGGTCGATGCAGCCGATATCCCCATCATCGCGCTCACCGCCAACGCCTTTGCCGAAGACGCCCAGGCGGCACACGATGCCGGCATGAACGCCCATCTGTCCAAACCGCTCGACTTTAACAAGCTCAAAAACATACTCGCCCGCATCAAGAAAAACGGATCCGTTTCGCTATAGTTTGTGCTCAACCACCACGCACGACCAGAAAGGAAGCCAACGATGTTTAGGCCCTTACGTCGAAAGAAACGCGCCATCACCGACGAGGAAGCGCGCAAACTGCTCGCTATCTGCAAGCGCGGCGTCTTTGCCGTCAACGGCGACGATGGCTACCCGTACGCCATTCCCGTCAACTACTTCTTTGACGCCGAGCACGACAAGATCTATTTCCATGGCGCCAAAGCCGGCCACAAGGTCGACGCACTCAAGCGCGATGACAAGGTCTGCTTTACCGTTTACGGCAACGAGTGGTACAAGGACGGTGACTGGGCTCCCTACGTTATGAGCACCGTCGTCTTTGGCCGCTGCCGCTTGGCGAATGACACTCCCGCGTTTATCGAAGACAAAGTCCGCCAGCTCGCCCTTAAGTACTACCCTTCCGCCGAAGAAGTCGAAGAGGAAATCGCCAAGGACATCAAGGGCGTCCAGCTCTACGAGATTTCGATTGAGCATCTTTGCGGCAAGCAGATTCAAGAAAAGTAAGCCCCTCAGCAGGCCTGCGCCCAATGGTTACAGATGCCTTACCACACGGGACCTTCCAGCCGACTTGGCAGAAGGCCCCGCATGCAGTGCTCACTTACCGTGCATTAAAAACGTAGCGGTCCAGGCGGTCGCACGCCTCCCTTACGCGCGAAAGCGGCAGCGCTAGATTCACGCGAATGTGGCAGGGTCCGTGGAACGGGCGGCCGTCCTGATACCCCACGCCCACGCGTGCCCCCTCATCGAGCAACCACTGAATATCGCGGCCATGCTCTCGGCACCACTCGGTGCAGTCCAGAAACACCATGTACGTGCCCTGCGGACGCGAATAGGACACGCCCTCAAAATGCTCGTCCACGTAATCGCAGAAGTACTCGATATTGCCGGCAAGCACCTGGTTGAGCTCGTCCACCCACTCGTAGCCTTGCGGCTGGTAGGCACCGATAAGCGCGTGCATGGAGAGGACGTTCATCTCGTTGTAGTGGGTCTTGTTGGACACGGCGCAGATGCGGTCACGCAGCGTCTCGTTGTAGACAATGTGGTAGCTGCCGACAAGGCCCGCCAGGTTAAACGTCTTGCTCGGCGCATAGAGGGCAACCGTGCGCATGCGGGCATCCTCGCTCACCGACTGCGTCGGGATGTGCTTGTGCCCCGGCAGGATGATATCGGACCAAATCTCGTCCGAAATCACCACGCAATCGTGCTGGCGATAGATGTCCATGGCGCGCTCGATTTCGTCGCGCTCCCATACGCGGCCGCAGGGATTGTGCGGCGAGCAGAACACCGCGGCATGGATGTGGTTTTGGGCGAGTTTGCACTCCATGTCCTCAAAGTCCATGCGCCACACGCCCTGGGCGTCGAGTTTAAGCGGGCTGTGGACAATGCGATAGCCCGCGGCTTCGATAGACTTGGTAAAGCCAATGTAGGTGGGGCTGTGGACCAGCACCGCATCGCCCGGCTGGACATACGCGCGCAACGTCGACACGACGCCGCCCAGCACGCCGTTTTCGTAGCCGATATGTTCAGGGCGCAGACCCTCGACGCCATTGCGGCGGCTCTGCCATTCGATGATGTGGTCGAAATACTCGGAGCGCGGGTTAAAGTAGCCAAACATGGGATGCTGAGCGCGCTGAATGATGTGCTCCTGGACCGTGGGCACCGTGGCAAAATTCATGTCGGCCACCCACATGGGAATGCGGTCGAAGCCCTCGTCGGGTGCGTTCGGAGCCATACCGGGGATCTCGCCCCAGGAGTCAACGGCGATGGAGTCCATGCCGTGGCGATCGATTAGCGAGCTAAAGTCGTATTTCATGCTGAGCTCCCGTGCAAAGTAGACTGTTTCGATAGGCGTTATTGTCCACCAGCGTGGGCGGTTTTGGCATGGGGTTTGGCGCTTAATATGACGGGTGCGGACGAATGACCGGTTAGTCTCGCGCGTCATTGACGGCAACTACGGTTAGCTGGGTTTCATCGACCGTAAACGATATGTCGAGCCCGGCGTAGGCCAAGTGGTAAACGCGGTTCGGCTCGTGCTTGCTGCCTGCGCGGCGCGGGTCTTGGCGCAGGACCTCGACCAGGCCGGGGAGCTTTGTGGGCGGGACCATATCCTGCAGCGTCTGCGGGAACTCGATGTCGAGCTCTTGCCACGGAGCATCCTCAATCCAGCCGCCGGTCGCATCCGGGTGACAGTCCGCAAACGGAATGTAGGGCTTAATGTCGTAGATGGGCGTGCCGTCGCGCAGATCGGCCCCCAGCACATGGATGATGGGGCCATCGTCGGTGAGCTCAACGTGATCGAGCCTTACGCAGGTAAGTCCGATAGGATTGGGGCGAAACGGGCTGCGCGTGGCAAAGACGCCCACGCGCTCGGCTCCGCCCAGACGCGGCGGGCGCACAGTTTTCGACCACTTGGCATTGGTGCCGGACCTGTCCTGCGTCTTGGCATCGGCAGCTATGTCCTTAGCCGTGCCGCCGGGCGTTCCGTTTTCGAAGCGCCACAACAGCCATAGGTGAGAGAAGGAGTCCAGGCCCTCAACCGCTGCCTTGGAGGCAAATTCCGGCTCAAAGACGATGCGTCCCTGCAGATGAGGCGCCAAAAAGCTGTTGCGCGGAATGCCGAACTTCTGCGGCAGGTCGGTATGTATGTGTGCGATAGGTTCCATGCCGGTCATTGTACGGCATGGAGGCGTGGGGCGTTGCGCGCAATTCTTCGCCGCGGTCCTCCGTCGTGCAACCAACGGTTGCTTGGAAGGGCACCTGCTGCCGCGTATGCTTAAGCCATCAACCAGCAGAAAGGAGCCGCTATGGCCTTTGCAGAAAAGCTCATCGCCGTCCGTCGCGCCCATCACCTTACCCAGGAGCAGCTCGCCGCCAAGCTCTTCGTCACACGCCAAGCCGTCAGCCGTTGGGAGCGTGGCGAGGTCACACCGGGCATCGACATGATGAAGCTCATTGCAGCCGTAACCGGAGAACCCTTGTCTCACCTGCTCGAAATGCCCGAGCACTATTGCCAGAGCTGCGGCATGACACTCACGCCCGACGACTGCGGCACCGATGCTGCGGGCACCGCGACCGACCATTACTGCAAGTGGTGCTACGACCACGGCAAGTACACCTACGAGACCACGATGGAGGCGATGATCGAGGACTGTGCCCCACGGCTGGCGCAAAACACCGGCATGTCGCTCGACGAAGCCGTCTCGCTCATGGGCGCCGTCCTGCCGCAACTGGAGCGCTGGCGCACCGTGCAGGAAAACGAGGAGCGCTACGGCGCCGAGGCTCGGAAGCGCTACGGCGATGAGGCAATCGATGCAGCAAACGAAACGTTACTGGACATGGACCCTCAGACATGGAGCGACATGAAAGAACTTGAACGCGCTATTCTGGGTCAGCTCTCGATTGCCATGGGCGATGGCGATGCGAATGGAAGCGAGGCTCGCAAGCTCGTCGCGATGCATCGTCGTTGGATTGGTCTCAACTGGGGACACGAGCCCCAAGACGAAGCATACCTGGGCCTCGCCCACGGCTATCTTGCCGACCAGCGCTTTGTTGACTACTACGACAAGCCCTGCGGCACCGGAGCCACGGCGTTTCTGGTACAGGCCATTGAGTCGTCGTTGACGCGTGCATAGACCGCGGCGGCTTTGGGTATTTCAATCGAAACCTCAACCGATTGGAGACCCATGGCTACTGATCATGAGCTCGTGCTCTACGTTATGACCGGCTGCCCGTATTGCATAAAGGTCAAGCGCTTTTTGGCCGATAGCAGCGTGACCATTCCCGAACGCAATATCTCGACCGATACCGAAGCCGAGCAGACACTCATCGCCGTCGGCGGAAAACGCCAGGTTCCCTGCTTGTTCATCGACGGCAAGCCGCTCTACGAGTCAAGCGACATCATCGCATGGGTGCAGGAAAACCTGCTCTAGTGCAACATAGTCATTGGGGACGTTCATAAATGACTAGTCGTTAAAGAACGTCCCCAACGACTAACTAGTCGTTGAAGCGAGCTGTGGGTGCAAGCGGCTGTTCGCGAAAGACGCGCTCGACGGCAGCGCGGTATTCGTCGACCTTTTTGGTCTTGCGTACGATCTTGTGGACGGTAGCGGGATCAGCGAAAGCGCACTTGGCGTAGAACCACCACTCCTTCATGCGGAAGACCGCATTGCCGCCAATCTCTTCTGCATATGCCGCAAACAGCGTGTCGTGGAAGCGCTGCAGCTCAGCAGCCGTTGCAGCAGGGCCGCCCTTGACCATGCGAGCCAGAGCGGGGTTCGCGAGCAGGCCACGCCCCAACATCACATGGCGCGTGCCGGGATAGGCCTCCACCAGCGCGTCCATATCCTCAAGATCAAAAATGTCACCGTTATAGGCCACGGGGAACGGCACACGCTCCAGCGTCTCGCCATAAAACTCTTTGCGCGGCGAACCCGTATAGCGGTCCTTTTGCACGCGCGGATGCACAATGAGCTCTGCCAACGGCATGCGGCAATACAGATCGAGCGCGCGCTCGTATTCGTCGTCATTCTCCAGCCCCAGCCTGGTCTTTACCGACACCGGCAACGGCGACCGCTCGCACACATCGCTTAAGAACGCCTCGAGCTCGTCGAGATTGCGCAAAAAGCCCGATCCTTTGCCCTTGGCGACAACCGTTCCCGAAGGACAACCCAGGTTGAGATTGACCTCGCGATAGCCCATGTCGGCGAGCACCTGCGCCGCCCACACAAACTCGTCCGCGTTCTTGGACATCAGCTGAGGCACCACGTTGAGCCCCTGGTTATTGGCAGGATCGATCTCCTTAAACGCCTTGCCGCCAAAGCGATTTCCCACCCGCGGCGGCGGCAAAAACGGCGTGTAATAGCAATCGAGCGCACCGAAGCACTCCGCATGCACGTGACGGAACACATGCCCGGTAATCCCCTCCATGGGGGCCAACGAAAGGATCATCTACTCTTCTCTCATATCAACGAACGTGACAAAGGGACAGTCCCTTTGTCGCATTATTCGGAGCGCAGGGCTTCGACGGGGTCCTTCTTGGATGCGCTGCGGGCAGGCAGCAGGCCGGCAACGACCGTTAGCAGCACCGAAATTGCAATGAGTACCAGCGCATCCTGCACGGGCAGGCTCATCAGGTTGGGAACCTGTTTGACCGCAAGTGCCCAGGCATTGACCGGGAAACTCACGAGCACCACGACGACAATGGCAAAGACGCCGGCAATGAGGCCCTCGATAAAGGTCTCGGCGTTGAACACGTTTGCCACGTTACGCTTCGACGCGCCAATCGCGCGCAGGATGCCAATCTCCTTTTTGCGCTCCAGCACGCTGATGTACGTGATGATGCCGATCATGATGGAGCTCACCACCAGGCTGATACTCACGAATGCGATGAGCACCAAGCTGATGGTATTCACGATATCAGTCACCGAGCCCATGATGATGCCCATGTAGTCGGTGTACGAGATTGCCTGCTCGTCGTGGCCGGCGGCTTTGACCTGCTTGTTGTACGCATCGATATGGTCGAGTACGCGCTCCTTGGCCTCAAAGTCACGCGGGAAAATCTTGACCGAGATGGGGTCCGCCTCGTCCGCATAACCCAGTGTGGTCAGGTTGTTGTCATAGGTAAGCTGCGATGCCTTGGCATAACTCATCATGAGCGAACTCAGATCCTCGGCGTCCATGCTGAAATGGATGGCGCGGGCAAAGGCGCTCGCATCCATATGCATAGCGCCCGCCAGGTTGGCAAAACTCGAAGACATCTGTGTCGCTATCTGGCCCATGAGCCCTGCCGCGCCCGCCTTGAGCTGGGACGATACCGTCGTCGCAATCTGCTCGCTAATTGTCTTCATCACCTGATCCATAGCCTGCTGCAGATACGGAGCCAGCTGCTTTTGCACATAGTCGGTCATCGCCTGTTGCAGGCGCTCGGCCAGGGCATCGCCACCGAGTGCCTTGAGCTGAGCCAGATATTGCTGGGCTGCGGCATCATTCTCAAGATACGTCGAGAATGCGGCGGCGAGCTTTGACGCGTCCTTAAGGTCTTCGGGCGACAGCGCCTTAAACTGATCAGACTGCAAAAAGCCCTCAAACAGCTGGTTGGCTAGTGTTCCCACCTGCTGCATTTGCTCGGGCGTGAGTTCCAGACCGTCAAAGATACCCGAGAAATCTGGGGTTGGCGCTTTTGCCATGATGTCGCTGAAGTCGATGTCCTTGCCAACGCCCGAAAGGTCAATGTCCAGCCCCGACAGATCGATGCCAGAAAGGTCCATACCGCCGGCTGCACCCGAGAGCGCAGATGTATCGAACGAAAACGCGCTCTTGAGCGCTGCCTCGTCCACACTGAACATGCTGCCCAGATCCACGCCTTGCTTGGCCTCGCCTTGCAGTTCGTCGAAGGTTTTGCCCGTAAAGACATCCGTCTCGGGGTGGGCGAGTTGCTCCTGCACAATCTGCGAATCGGCGGCGCGCTCCATAAGCTGGCGAGTCAGTGCATGCGTATAGGCAATACCCGGAGACAACGCGCTCGCGTTGGCGGTCTCGTTAGGTCGCACCACACCCACAATGTGCACGTCGATACCGTCGGCAACCTTGGCCGTCATAAAGTCGGCATCGTCAGACATGTCAGTCCACATGCCGGTCTCTTCGTTTTTGCGATAGGCATCGGCCGGCGACAGCACCTTAAACGTCGTGGACAGCGCATCGTCGTAGGTAAATTCGGTGCCGGTCTCGGGCGTTTCGACCCCACCGTCAGCCGTCATAGCGCTGTTTACCAGATCGTTGAGCTCATTGATATCCAGCGCGCCGATGCTGTAGAGCGTGTAGTCACCCACCGTGCCACGACTCGAGAGCACCATTACGGCTTCGTTGGCGGACGTGGGCCAATGACCGGCGACGACATCGTACTGACTGTCGAGCAGGCTCTGGTCGTCGATCATCTCGTTAAAGACCGAGGTTCCCATGGATTCCATGCTCACCGTTGCCGCCGAGCTCGCGCCTCCGCTCATGGCCTCGGTCATGGCGTTGGGCACCAGCCGGACAGGCTTCTCATCGCCCTTGCCGGCACGATAGACAACCGGCGATACACCGTAGCCGTACTGAATGGCGTTGACCTCTTTATCGATGCCGTCGCCACCGGCATCGAGCCATGCCTTAAAGCTCGTCATGTCGTTGGACTTAACGCTCGCAAACATATCCTTTACGGCCGTGACCACAGGAATCTTATCGGTTCCTTTAGCCTTGCCGCCGGCACTGTCGTCGGATGAATCCACGTTTTCAGGCGAGTCGTCATCCGCAGCCCCCTGTCCGCCCATCATGGACGACAGGTCGTAATCCTGCTTGGAGATGGTGAGCGGGTAGCTCGAGAGCGTATCCTCCTCGACCTTTTTGATGTAGCCGTTTACGCCGTTGGACAGCGCCAGAATCGCCGCGATGCCGATAATGCCAATCGAGCCCGCAAAGGCCGTCATGGCCGTGCGGCCCTTCTTGGTCATGAGGTTTCGGGCAGAAAGCCCCAACGCCGTCACAAAGCTCATCGAGGTTTTGCGCGTAGGCTTTGCCTCGCGACGCGCGACCTTGGCAGCATCGAAGGGATCGGAATCGTCGGTGATCTTGCCGTCCGCCAGATTGACGATGCGCGTGGCATATTGGTACGCCAGCTCGGGATTGTGCGTGACCATGATGACTAGGCGGTCGCGCGCCACGTCCTTGAGCAGGTCCATGACCTGTACGGATGTCGTTGAATCCAAAGCGCCGGTCGGCTCGTCTGCCAGCACAATCTCGGGATCATTAATCAGGGCGCGGGCGATGGCCACGCGCTGCATCTGCCCGCCCGAAAGCTGGCTCGGGCGCTTGTTAACGTGCTCGCCCAAGCCGACTTTCTCCAACGCCTCGCGCGCACGCTGGCGGCGCTCGGCATGCCCCACGCCCGTGAGCGTGAGCGCCAGCTCCACGTTTTCCAAAATGGTCTGATGCGGAATGAGGTTATAGCTTTGGAACACAAAGCCGATGCGGTTGTTGCGGTAGGCATCCCAATCGCGATCGTGAAAGTCTTTGGTCGAAATACCGTCGATCAGCAGGTCGCCAGAATCAAAGTGGTCGAGCCCACCGATAACGTTGAGCATCGTAGTTTTGCCCGACCCCGAAGGTCCCAGAATGGCCACGAACTCGTTATCGCGAAAAGACAGGCTCACGCTGTCGAGCGCCACCTGCGTAAACGACTGCGTAACGTACCTTTTGCAAATACCTTTGAGCTCCAGCATGGACGGCAACCTCTCCTGCGCAGGCACATTCGCCCGCTCTCCCCCGCCGTTCGTATTCGACGCGTTTGTCCTACTCTATCCCCATTTTTTGCCGGCGCCAGTGAGGAATGTAGGGAACCGCATCAAAAAACGAACGGGACGGTGCCTAAAAGAAGAGGTCCCGAGCGGGACCTCTATATGGTGGAGTTTATCTTGAAAGGGAGCGAACTACTTCGCACAGCGACACACGATCCTCGCTATGCTTTACGCGTTTTCTACTGCTCGCTATTCGCAATCGCCTGGTCGATAAGTTTGTTGAGTGCTGCGCGCTGCTCGGCGGAGCTGATGGCTCCCACGATTGGATCCCCTACGATGTTGCCATTCTGATCGATGACATACGTCGTCGGGAACGAGAACAAATTTGACGTAAACTTACCGGCCTCGCTATCCGACTTGAACCAGATGTTCTTATATGTCACGCCCTTCTTGCTCAGCACGTCCTTGGCATCTGCAATCTCGCCCTTGTTGCCATCGAGCGTAAAGGAATTGACGCCCACGACCTGGCCGCCCTTCTCGGCAAGCTCCTGATTCAGTTTCTCAAGATCGCCCAACTCACCCACGCACGGCTTGCAAGTGGTGAACCAGAAGTTCATGACGGTAACCTTGTTCTTAGAGAACAGCTCGTCGCTGCTCACGTCGTTGCCGTCCAGGTCCTTGCCCGTAAAGCTGGGGAACTTCGTCGCCTCGCTCGAAGCATTGGCACCAGCCGTCATGCCAGCGGTCGAAGCATCGACGCTCTCGCCTGCGCTCGGCGTGCTTCCACAGCCGGGGAACTCCTTCTCCAAGCTCTCGAGCTTGTCCTCGATTTCCTTGATCTGCTGCGCACCGGCCTTGAGCGTCTTAAGCTCATCCGCCGTAAACTCATCCTTGGCGCCGTCGATGGTCTTGAGCAAGAAATCGCCGTAATTGCTGCCGTCCTCAATCATTGTCGAGTCTTTATTTGCCGCATTGAATACCTTTTCCCACAGCGCGTTATCACTCGAAAAGATCTCGTTCTCCTTCTGCATGAGCTTCGCATACAGCTCGGCGGCCTCGTCGGCATTGGCCGGCTTCTGCGCAGTGAGTTCTGCGATCTTAGGATCGGAGCTCGCAGATTCGCTCGCATTGCCACCGGGCGCCGAACATGCCACAAGGCACAAGGCCAATACCGGCACCATAAACAGGGCCGCAATCTTAGAAAGCTTCATAGTCATTCCTCCGTTTTGTCGAAGCTTGTTTACTTTTTATCAGCGGTCAAGGGAAGCTTTTCCGCCGACACATCCAGGCCATAGCGATAGCCGATGGCATCGACGGGACAGGCCCCGATGCACTTTCCGCACCGGATACATTCGGCATGATTGGGCGCGCGGACCACATCAACGTCCATCTGACAAACCTTTGAGCACTTGCCGCACGAGACACATTTGCACGCGTCAACCTGAATCCCCAACAAGGACACCCTATTCATGAGCGCATAGAATGCGCCGAGTGGGCAAATCCATTTGCAGAAGGGGCGGTAGAACAAAACGCTCAGCACTACCACGGCAATGAGAACGGCAAGTTTCCAAGTAAAGAGATGTCCCAACGCAGATCGAATGCCGGCATTGGCGATGGCCAGCGGAATGGCGCCCTCGAGCACACCCTGCGGACAGATGTACTTGCAAAAGAACGGGTCGCCCATGCCCACGTCGTTAACCATCAAGACGGGCAGCAGCACCACGGCAAACAGCAGCACGACGTACTTGATGTACGTGAGCGGCTTAAGCTTTTTCGTGGAGAACTTTTTTCCGGGAATCTTATGAAGCAGCTCCTGCAGCCAGCCAAACGGGCACAGAAAGCCGCATACAAAGCGTCCCAGCAGCACGCCGAGCAAAATGAGCGTACCGGTAACATAGTAAGAAAAGTTGAACTTGGATGAACCTACCACCGACTGGAACGACCCGATGGGGCACGCACCCGATGCCGCGGGGCACGAATAGCAATTAAGTCCAGGTACGCAGACTGTTTTTCCCGCGCCCTGATAGATGCCGCCTTTGGCAAAGTTTGGCAGGTGAATGTTGGTGACCAGCGTCGCCGCCGCCTGAATGAATCCGCGAAATCGGGCCAAAACATGCGACGCAGTGTTTTCTCTTTTATCCAATTCCGATACACTCCAAGCACAGCCTAATCGCTTTGGCCAGCACGGCATCCGCCTCGCCACGCATAACACCAAAGCACACCATGGCAATTCCGACGATCAACAAAGCGACCTGTACCACGGGCTTTACCGCTTTGAACAACCTGACCACTCCTTTCGTTACGCGACCATTGGACCATATCGACTATAAAATCCGTGTTAAGCGCGATTTGGAATGTGCAAGGAGACTGTTATGCGTATTTTGATCGTCGAAGACGAGCGAGCGCTGTGCGATGCAATCGCGCGCAGCTTGCGAAACTTGGCGTACAGCGTCGACTGCTGCCACGACGGACAGGAGGCGCTCGACCTGCTGGGCGTCGAAGTCTTTGACCTCGTGGTACTCGACCTCAACCTTCCCCGTATCGATGGCATGACCGTGCTCAGGGAACTTAGGAAAACCGACTGCGAGACCAAGGTACTGATTCTGTCCGCACGCGGCGAGGTCGCCGACAAGGTCGCCGGACTCGATGCCGGCGCCAACGATTACCTTACCAAGCCGTTTCATCTTGACGAGCTTGCGGCAAGGATCCGCAGCCTTACCCTCAGGCGCTTCGCACAAAGCGACATAGTATTAACCTGCGGAAAGCTCAACTTTGACACCAAGGCGCGCATCGCTTCCGTGGACAGTGAGGCCCTATCTCCTACGCGCAAGGAAACGGGAATCTTGGAATACCTGATGCTTAATCAGGGGCGACCGGTAAGCCAAGAGGAGCTTATAGAGCACGTTTGGGATAGCAGCGTGAACAGCTTTAGCAACGCGACCCGCGTTCACATCTCGTCACTCCGCAAAAAGCTACGCAGCGCTTTGGGATACGACCTGATTCGCAATCGGATTGGAGAGGGCTACGTTATGGAGGATAGCGAATGAAAAGGCTTTCGCTGCAATGGCGCATAACGATTACGACGGCACTGCTCACGTGTGCGGCATGCGTGCTGACGAACTGCCTGGTCGGCTATACGGGCATGCGCTACATGGATGCCATCGGCAGTAACATCTCGGCCTTTAACGCAACCGGCGAAAATTCGCCCCAGGCGTTCGACCCAACGAAAGCGACCCCCGATGACAAGGTCACGATCGTCGTAAACGACGCACAGGAGTCTTTTGGCACGACAACCTGGTGCATCACGGCCGGAGTCACACTCCTTGGCGGCGTGCTGGCATACTTTGTGAGCGGCCGTGCGCTCAAACCGCTACGAGCTTTTGCCGCCCAGGTTGAGCGTGTGCAGCCTGACAACCTAAGCGAAATCAGACTCAGCGAAGATGTGCCCACCGAGCTACAACGATGCAGCGCCTCTTTCAACGACATGATCGCCCGTCTTGGCGAAGGGTTCTCTGCACAGCGTCAGTTTACCGGCAACGCCGCACACGAGCTGCGCACCCCGCTCGCCCTTATGCAAGCACAGATTGAACTATTCATCTCCGAGCACTCCGGTTTGCAAGCCGAAACAGCCGAGCTGCTCGGCCTGCTACAAGAACAAACTGAGCGCATGTCTCGAATGACCAAGGTATTGCTCGAGATGAGTGAGCTCCGCAGCGTTCCTTGCGAGGACGATGTGGAACTTGGTCCCTTGTCCGAAGAGGTCCTCACCGACCTTGCGCCACTTGCCGAAAATAAGGGCATAGCCCTCAATTGTGCTGGAGACGCTTTAGTAATCGGGAGCGACACGCTCCTCTATCGGCTGGTGTTTAACCTGGTCGAAAATGCCGTCCGTTACAGCCACCCCGGCTCGACTGTCAACGTCTCCATCTGCGACAACGACAGCCACGTGTTCCTGCGAGTCGAGGACCAGGGCCCGGGAATACCCAAGCAGTACCGTGAGAGCATCTTCCAACCGTTCTTTCGCCTGGATAAATCCCGCAGCAGGGCATACGGCGGCGCAGGACTCGGACTAGCGCTCGTTTGGGAGATTGCGGCGCTTCACGGTGGCGCTGTAGAGGTCGAAGCAAGTTCCGAGAACGGGACTACCATGCTCGCAAGCCTTCCAAAACGATCCGCAGCATTAACCGAACAGTAAAACGAAAGGGGTCCCGAGCAACAGGAGTACAATTGCTGCTATTGTTGCCAGCTGTTGGGAGATGGAAGATGGACTGCGATGGCTACCCATGCGTTCCCATGCCGTTGATGTGCACCGCCTTTGTGCCAGGGCAGATTGACGCTGCGGTTGCAGGCATTCCCGACCCCGATTCACGCACCATCGCCACGGCAGAAGCGCTGTACTTTCGCGGACAGGCCACCCTCGCCGCCGAGACAGCACGCCCCTATATTGACGCCACCGATTCCGCACTGCGCTATTCCGCATGCTTTATCTGCGGATACGCCAGTCTGTCGCTCAACCGTATCGCCGACGCCCGCCGGTGCCTTGCTGGCATCCTCGATACGCCGGCCGACGAGGAATCATCCGCTATCCACGCCACGCATATCCTGTTCGCCTCGGCCGCAAGCGTCCTGCTGCACTTGTCTTCCCCGTATTCTGCCGAAGAGTTTTATCCGCTTGCGGCGCATCTGCCCGAAGGCCTGCGCCTGTTCGCCAGCTACGTGATGGCGCATGCCCTGTACCTGCGCGGCGAATATGGCCGCAGTCTGGGCATGGCGGAAAACGCCCTGATCATGAAACAGGGGAGCTATCCGATCTCGGAACTGTTCCTGCACCTGGCAGCTTCCATGGCATGCATGAGCCTCAAGGACATCGACGCCGCAAAAACGCACTTCGGAGTTGCTTGGAACATTGCGCGTCCCGACGGCCTTATTGAGCTCATTGGCGAGCATCACGGCCTTTTACAGGGGCTTATCGAGGCATGCCTAAAAACGCAATACCCTGACGACTTCGCGCGCATCATCGAGATCACGTACCGCTTCAGCTACGGCTGGCGGCGCATCCACAACCCCGATTCGGGCGAGGACGTTGCCGACGATCTAACGACCACGGAATTCACCATGGCCATGCTCGCCTGTCGTGGGTGGACCAACGCCGAAATCGCACGCCATATGGGAGTATCGCCGGGCACCGTCAAAAACCGCCTATCCGGCGTATACGCAAAGCTTGGCATCGGCACACGCGCCGAGCTGGTCGCGCATATGTTACGTTAGCGACCGGACTACCAAGCGCATCGAACGCGTTCCGGAACCCGGCGCTTCGCTCGATCAATTTGGACATTTTGACCCTTGAACGGCACTACCGCCACGGGGCGCCTTCTCGCAAAATTGGATTATTTCCACCGATACCTGCGGGATGGGAGCCAAAGATGCTTGATCGCCGTTCGTTACTTGTTGCCGGAGCGTCCTCGCTGGCGAGCATTATGTTGCCGCGCGTGCCGGGAAGCGCAAACGCCTTCATATTGCCGTTCGCCCCCGCCGAGGCATACGCCGACGAAGATGATCCCTTCAAGGTCTTGGTGCTCTCGCGCACCATGTTTGGTGTGGTCGTGGTCGACGTCGCCAACAAGAATACGCCCATCACGGGCGCCCAGGTCACGCTCATATCGCGCTATGCCGCAGGCAAGCAGCTCACCGCCACGACCGATGACGAAGGCACGGCCATCTTTGAGGTCGCGCCGCTTTCGGAAGGCTACGTGGACGAGGCAACGCTTCTCGACGCGTACGACTTTAACGGCGGCATCTCCATTAGCATGGCAGGCTACCGCGATGTCGAGATTCCCCTTGCGCGTATCCAGGGCGGCACCGCTATTACCGCACCCACACGTCCGCTCTCCGATGGCGAGCCGTACTTTCGACAGCTCACGTTCGGCGAATGGGACATCCAGTACGCCGACGCTACGTTTATGGCAATGCCAGCGGACGAAGCAGCAAACGACCAGCCCGACACGCACGCTTTTACCATGCAGGCTCATCTGCCGCAGGGCGGGCAGGCAACGTTGCATATCAATAAAGTGATGCCCGCTGCGGGCAGCTCAACCGAAACCGTCACACAGATCGGCCAGATCAAGGCCAGTGCATCGGGCGCGGATAATCTGGCGACGTTCACGCTCGAAGACACGTTCCTCGATGCAGCTTCGGGCCTTCTGGAAGAAGGGTGCAGGCTGCGCTTTGTCCTCGACTACCAGGGCAAAACCTACACGCTCTCCTCCCCCATGGCCGTTGTCACTGCGCCGGCGGCAAAGGCAGAATCGGGCTCGACCACTATCGTCCCCACCACCATGGACCAAGAGATCACTCCGTTTGATTTCCCCGCGGCGTTTCCCGGCATCGGCGGCAATAAGTTCACGTGCTGGATGCCCACATTTCCGATCCTCTTCGATTTCTCGTTTGCTGGATACGTGCTGTTTGGCGGAGGATACAAACCAGCCAGCTACATGAACGATTCGGGCAACCCTGATCCGGAATACTGGAAGAAGTCACCGCGCGAGTCGGGCGCCAAGCAAGCAAACCGCTACCTCGACGAGATGGAGGGGAAGTGGAATCAGTACAAGAGTATGAGTGCCGGTTCGGGAACCGATCCAAGAAACACTAAGCTCCTTCGCCACCATTGCACGCTGCTGTTCACGATGGATATCGCCACACAGCTGTACGGCTCGCTCGCCTACGATTGGGTGGGCAAAACCTGGGGCAACAACAACGACCCCGCATACGGCAATATTAAGGCGCTCTTTCAAGTAAGAACCGACCTCAATTGGACCGAGCAGTTTACCCTAGGACCGGTGCCGTTTTTCCTAAACGTCAACCCCTGGGTGCTGGCGAAGCTGGCGCTCGCCGTGGGTGCCCACACGCACGGCAGCGGCGCGGCGTTTTTTAAAAACATTTCGCTCGACTTTTCAAACACCTCGGGCTCATTCACCATCCAGATCGGGCTTGCCGTCACCTTTGGCGCCGGCGTTGCAGGCGTCGCTTCGTCTGCCGTGCGCGGCGCCGCATCCCTCACGCTGTTCATTGGGTACGAGAAGGCAGATGGGCACCAGCTTCCGCGACTGCGCGTAGGTGCAGACGTCGATGTCGATGTGATACTCCAGTTCGTAATGTTCAAGTGGACCACCAAGGCTTGGTCGGGGTCGTGGCCCACACTCCTCGATTCGTGGAATATGTCGGTGAACAATGGCAACCAGTATGTGCTCCAGCGCTCTGAGCTCGCATTGGGTGGAGATACGCCTTACACGTTGGATGCCCGCTTCGGCACGCCCAGCAACATCGAGGCGGGCGGCGTGCCGCAATTTATCGCATCGGCCACCATCGTCACCAACGCCGAGCTGCTCGCACGCGCCGAGGTTAAGGCCGCTGTCGTAAACGCCGCGCCTGTCGCACGCGATTGGGAGCAAGCGGTCACGCGCATTGAACTCGAGGCGGATGCAGAAAGCGACGACACGGGGCAGATCGAGCATTTCGTCCACGCACTGATAGAGAACGGCGAAAACGCCGCGTCGATGTATAAGTACACCTATATCGGGCAGGCGAAGGACGCCGCTGCGGACCCCAACGCCAATTCTGCTGGTGTATCGGAGGACGAGCGTGGCGGCATCAAGCCCTCGAGCGACAACGTGCTGTTTGCTGGCGTGCTCAGCGAAGCCCACATGAAGCTGGCAATGATTGCCGGCGTAGAATGTCTGTTCCGTATCGCCTCGGTGCGCTACGGCGACAATGGCCGCTCGCGCCTAGTGGTGCACACAAAGGCAAACGGCACGTGGTCCGCTCCCACGCCCGTGGACTTCCCCCTTGGGTTTGGCGAGGGCGACGTGGAGCGCAGCGGCATATTCGATTACGACTTCGACGTGGTGGAATATACAGACGGGAGGGGAAACCAAGACGCCTACGTGCTGCTGGTCTCGGGCGAGCGCCCCGCCGGCGACAACACCCATTTCGATACGGCGAGCACATCCGGCATGCTGTCCGTTGTGCGCCTGCGCATCAGCAACGACGGAGTTCGCGTGGTATCGCACACGTCGTGGCGCAGCATCTCGCGCGGCCGCCTTCAGGAGGATGGCCACCATTGTCTGCAGTGCCCACGCATCACGGTGGGCAAGGCGCTGGTCGACGGACGTCTGTCGGGCGCTTACCTCCACCGCCGCGGGACCACCGCAGAGAAGGCGCTCGGCAGCGAGGCCGAGGTTGCGCTGGAATGCTTTACCCTGTGGTCGGATAATTTGGGCGACAGTCTCACGTTCCGTCAGGTCCTCCACTTTCCGCAGGCACCATCGAGCATCGAGCTGGGCGCGCCCGAGAATATCAACGGCAAAATGGTGGTGCCCGTTGCATACGAGACTGCAGGCGGTTGTGGCTGCGCGTCGTACGCCGTGATCGGCCAGTCCATCGCGGGTTGGGGCGTTATGTCGCCAGATGCCACAGTACCCCACGCGGTGCCGTGGCCACAACATTCGGGCTTTTTGGCAACCGTCAACGAGCAACTGCAGCATATTACTTGGACGCGAGGCGCATCGGCATTTGCAACGCAGCCCGTGGGTGCCGCAGGCTGTGGCCCAGCATCGTTTAGCGTAAGCAACAACGGCAGGTGCGTACTCTATGTAGAGAACACCGATGGCAAGGTGGGACAAACCTACGACGAAGAAGGCAACCCAGTAGCAGTGATGGGCAAGCACTTCCGCATCTTCGCCAGCACCTTGGCAGGCGATCTGTTTACGGAGCCGTTCGTGATGTGCGAGCTAGACCATCCCGTCGATCAGATAACGACATTTTTAACGTCGGGAGGCATGCTCTCCGCGCTCGCCACGCACATTGTGAGCGCGGAGAAGAGCGAGGCAGAGCTGCACGGCATCGAAGTGCCCTTGGTGGCGTGTGCCACTCCGACGGGCGCGGTCGCTACCTCGGGCGCGGTGGTGCCCGGAGCAGCAGGCGAATCCTTCATGGTCACGGTGCGAAACGACGGCAACACCTTGCTGACCGCCGGCACGATCGATCTATACCGAGAGGGCTCCAGCCAGCCGTTCTCCAGCGCATCCATCGGATTCGGAATGAACGCACGCATGGCTTCGATCTACGATCCAGAGCTTGCCGAGGACGCTTCGGCCAACGACATGGCACATGTGAAGTACGCGCTCGAGACGCTGGGCGCACGTTTTGCAACGCACCCGCTGGTAGCCGACAACGGCAACGCCGTGCTGGCACCGGGTTGCACGGCACAGTTCCGCATGAGCTTCGCCATCCCCGAGAGTTGGAGCGACGAAGTGGGCAAACGCGTAACGCTGTATGCGAAGGCACGTAATCTGGTGGCGCTCGATCCCGTAACGCTAGAGGAAATTCGACCGGGCGCAAACTCGGCGCTGGGTGCCGTACTGCACGAGCTTCATGTGCCCGACGCGGCATGCGAACGCTCAGAAGTTCAGGTCGGCGTATGCGACAGCGTGGATACGACAGGACTTCACGACGCCCCGATGACGGTCGACGGCGATGGCGGCGCGAGTGGAGGTGGCTCCGGCAGAAGCAGCTCCGGTGGCGGCAGTGGCTCTGGCAGCGACAAGGATCACGGCAATAGAAAGCGCCCCGGAAAAGCGGGCGCGCTTGCGGGCACGGGCGATGTCAACGCTCCCCTTACGGCAGCCGCAGCGGCACTCGCCGCAGCCGGCGCCGGCCTTGTCGCCTACAGCGCCCGCCGCACGGCGCTCGAAACCGACACCGCCAATGAGGCCAATTCGGATAGGCCTCGCTAGCCCCTAGTTACTTTTGTGAGAGACGCCGACTCGGCTCATCGAACATCAAAAAGGGCTGGTTCTGGATACCCAGAGCCGGCCCATTACGCATTAGATATCGTCAGTGGAGTCGAGTTCTGTCTCGAGCTTGGCACGGCGTCTTTTCGCCGTGAAAAACGTTGCGCACAGGACAGCAAACATGGCCGCGAAAATCGTCGCACCGCAGAACACGCCCGTGGCCAGGTTCGCCAACCAAAAGACGCTTTCGAGCGGTACGATCTGCGCCTCAGCGATACAGCGCATTGCGGCAATAACAAGCGCGAACGCGGCGCCGCTAAGGCCGCTGATAAGCAGGAAATATCCAACAGGAAGATGCTCGGTTTGCCCAAAACGATTGGTATCGACATAGCCCTTCCGCGTTTGCAGTCCTGCGCAAATCAACATCACGAGAACGAGCCACAAATACATGGCTGCCTCGAACGGCGTTGCAAAGCCATGCGGCATTTCACTGGCGTCGCTGTGAACCCACGCAACCTGTCGAGCTATAAACTGGTAGAAAAAGATCATCAACATGCCAAACGAAAGCAGCACGAAACCAATCTTGTAGATCTTCGCGCTCTCAGCCTCCAGGCGCTCATCCTTTGGGCCGGCATATTCACGCCACTTTTGCACGAGTTTTAAATCTTCAAATTTCATAGCGAACTCCTAAAGAGCGTCAGGGTCGACGTCGCTCTCGTCTTCCCAAAACAAGTCGTTCAACGTAACGCGTAGCGCTTTACAGATTGCCGCGCACAAATTGAGCGTGGGGTTGTAGCCGCCCGCCTCGATCAGGCCGATGGTCTGGCGCGTAACGCCCACGGCCTCGGCCAAGTCAGCTTGCGAAAGGCCAACCGCCGCGCGCGCCGCCTTCATGCGTAGGTTCTTTTTGCCCGGCATGGAGTTCCTTTCGTGGTAATGGACAGATATCCGTTGCAACATGGTAGAAATATATTGCATCTATCACGCAATGTCAACTATATATGTCATTATGAAAATCATGTCTGTCATTGCGGCACGGCGCACCGCTGTACCCGAAACCGTGCGAGGCACTGGCCCTGCTCATCGAGCACCAAAAAGGGCTGGCTCCGATAACTCGGAGCCAGCCCTGAGTCGCCTGACATGGGAATCACAGCGCTACTTGAGCTTTAGCGCCTCCATCATGGGCACGGCGGCGTCCCAATCGATCTTCCAGCCAATCGACACGCGGACGGTTTCACCCGTTGCGGGAGCCGTCGCAAACAGCGTATGACCGTTGTCGGGACCAGTAAAGCGCAGCCACGTTACGCCGTTGTACTCGACCTGGTCGGTTGTTGTCTCCTTGCCTTCGTAGACCTGCTCCAGGCTTGCAACCTCTTCCTCCGGCGAACGCGGGAAGATACTGATGTGCAGGCGTCCTCCAGTCTCGTCGTGGAAGAAGTCTGCCTTTTCGTGCTCTTCGTTGGACGAATCCAGCGTGTACCCATCGGCGGCCTCGATACTGTACGAAGCGCAATCGATGCCGGTCATATTGACCGCGTCACCAGAATCGGCCACACCGCCCGCCGCCTTGAACTCCTTGGTCTCGCATCCCGTGGTGTCAAAGTGCATGGCCTCATGATTCTTGGCGGGGGCGTTAGCGTCTACGAACTCGACAGTGATGGGCCCGTAGTACGCCGTCTTGGGTGCCCAGAAATACACGTACTCAACGGTCTCGCCCAGGCCAATATCTGGCCTCTCGGAAAGGTCAATTCCCTTGTGCAGATCATCGGGAGCTTCGCTTGCGACGTAGTCGAGCACGGCCGCCTTGCCGGAAGTAAACAACGGGTCGCCTGCCTCAAGATCGCCCTGGGCAGCATGCACGTTAAAGGAACTGAACGTCCTCTTCTTTGTGTTGTTGTTGGTAATCTTGATGTGCAGGTAAAAGCCGTCCTGCAGCTTGGCGTCGCCGCGATAGAACGTACCGTGGGCTACCGACTCATAGGTAATGCCTGCCACCTCGACCGTCTGCGAATCATAGGTCTTGGCCTTCTTGGACTTCTCCTGCACAGAGCCGTTCCCGCCCGAGCCACTCGGCGCATTACCGCCGCAGCCGGCAAGCGTACACGCCAGCACGGCCGAAAGCATCACAGCGGGAATTCCTAACAGCAGCTTCCTTGTCACGGGCTTCATCATCCTCACCGCTCCTTTCGGCTTGCCGCTCATCCGTTGCCCGAATCGCAAGTCGACTCCGTGGCATCGGCTTCCACTATGAGCGTATGACAAAACACGACGCCGGCGAAGTGACCCGTGGCCCAACTAGCAACCGCCCAGCATCCCCTATGGACCAAAAAGACTCATATACGCACGCCCTCGGCCCATAAAATGAGACGCCTGTCCCAATGTTCGATTTGGGACTGCGGACGATTTCTTGGACCGCTACGCGGCCCTTCCCAGCGCGGCGCG
>UQOJ01000014.1 GCA_900542635.1 uncultured Collinsella sp. | reverse complement strand
ACCGCAGGAAGCTTGGATACGCCTAGGCGCGGTCCAAGAAATCGTCCGCACCCCCGAAGCGAGCTTCCGACCCTTTAAAAACACCAAAGATGATGAGATGCACGCTGGATTACAGCGCGAAGTCGCCGCCGACGAGCGTGGAGACGGGCTCCTCGTGGTAAACGGCGGAGATGGCCTGAGCGAACTCCTCGGCGACCGAGATGGTCTTGATCTTGCCGCCGACCTCGACGGGAATGGCGTCGGTGACGAGGCACTCGACGATCGGGGCGTCGTTCAGACGCTCGATGGCCGGACCGGAGAAGATGCCGTGGGTGGCGCATACGTAGATGTCGCCGGCGCCCATAGCCTTGAGCTCCTTGACGTTGGCGCACAGGGTGCCTGCGGTGTCGATCATGTCGTCGTTGATGATGCAGGTCTTGCCCTTGATGTCACCGATGATGCCCATGACCTCGGCGGCGTTGTGGCGCGGACGGCCCTTGTGGGCGATGGCCAGGTCGCAGCCGAGCATGTCGGACAGCTTCTTGGCGGCCTTGGCACGACCCACGTCGGGGGAGACGACAACCAGGTTGTCGGTGTCGAAGTGCATGTCGTTGTAGTACTGGCCAAACAGCGGCAGTGCGGACAGGTGGTTGACCGGGATATCAAAGAAGCCCTGGATCTGACCCTGGTGCAGGTCGAGGGTGATGATGCGGTCGACGCCGGCGCGCTCGAGCAGGTTGGCGACGAGGCGGGCGGTGATGGGCTCGCGCGGGCCGGCCTTGCGGTCCTGGCGGGCATAGCCGTAGTGGGTGATAACGGCGGTGATGGAGCGGGCGGATGCGCGCTTGGCAGCGTCGGTGGCGATGAGCAGCTCCATGAGCATGTCGTTGACGTTGCCGCCGGCCACGGACTGAATCAGGAAGACGTCGGCGCCGCGGACGGTCTCGTCGTAGCGGGCGTAAATCTCACCGTTGGCGAACTGCTTTAGCGTAAGGCCCGAAAGCTCGACCCCAAGGTACTCAGCGATCTTCTGAGCGAGGGGACGGTTGGAGGAACCGGAATACACGCGGATGGACTTGCGCATATTCTCCGACTTCTCGGGATCATTAATCGGCATTACCCTTCTCCTTTATATCGAATGCCATATAGATGCCTTGTTGCATTGTAACCGCGCGGCGGGGTTTATCGAGTCTTGATAACGTCTTTACCGTCAACGGACACGAACCGACCACTCATCCGGTTGCGCAGGTCACGATAGAAAAAGGAGCCGCCCCCATGGGAACAGCTCCTTAGATGCTTGGTAAAACGTTATACCTCGTCGTCCTCGTGCAGACGGCGGCGATAATCGGCGGCCCAGCCCTCAATGTTTACCTGACGGGCGCGGCCCAGGCCAAGTGCGTCGGCCGGGACCGGCTCGGTGATGACGGAGCCGGCGGCCACGAGCGCGCCGTCGCCGATCTGGGCGGGCGCGACCATCATGGTGTCGGAACCGATGAAGGCGTCCTTGCCGATGACGGTCTTGTGCTTGTGCACGCCGTCGTAGTTGCAGGTGATGGAGCCCGCGCCCACGTTGACGCCGGAGCCCATGGTGGTGTCGCCGATGTAGGACAGGTGCGGCACCTTGGAGCCCTCGCCGATCGTGGACTTCTTGATCTCCACGTGCGTGCCGGCCTTGGAGCCGTCGAGCATGTGGGTGCCCGGGCGCAGGTAGGCGCGCGGGCCGCAGTCGACGCCGTTCTCGATGACGGCCTCGATGGCGATGGTCTCATCGATGGTGCAGCCGCTGCCGACGGTGGTGTCGGTGAGGCGACTGTTGGGGCCGAGCTGGCACTCTTCGCCCACGGTGACGTGACCGATCAGATGCGTCTGCGGCCACACGATGGTGTCTCGGCCGATGGTGGCATCGGGGCCGATCCAGGCCTGCGTGGGATCGATGAACGTGACGCCCTCGGCCATCCAGTGCTCGTTGATGCGGTCGCGCGCGATAGCGGTGAGCTGCGCGAGCTGAATGCGGCTGTTGACGCCCAGGCCGTCGCGGTAGTCATCGCAGTGGAAGATGGAGACCGCCTGGCCGTGACCCTTGAGGATTTCGAGCATGTCGGGCAGGTAGTACTCGGACTGCGCGTTGTCGTTGCCGATCTCGTTGATGTGGGCGGCAAGCTGCGCGCCGTCGAAGGCGTAGCAGCCGGCGTTGCACTCCAGCAGCGTGGCGGCCTGCTCGGGCGTGCAGTCCTTCTGCTCGATGATGCGCTCGATCTGACCATCGGCGCCCAGCTTGATGCGGCCGTAGCCAAAAGGATCGGGCGGGGTCATGGTCATGACGGTGCAGGCGAGCTCGCCGGTGGCGACGGTCTGCGCGAACTTGGCGACGGTGTCGGCGGTGATGAGCGGCAGGTCGCCGTTGAGCACGACGACGGGGCCTTGCGTGATGCCGCAGGCCTCGAGCGCGACCTTTACGGCGTGACCGGTGCCCAGGCGCTCGGTCTGCTCGACGCACTCGACCTTGGTGGCGCTGTTGGCATAGGCGCCGTCGATGAGGGCGCGCATCTCGTCGGCGTGGCTGCCGATGACGACCACGACGCGGCTGCAGCCGGCCTTGATGGTGGCGTCGACGATCCACTGGACCATGGGCTTGCCCAGGATCTTGTGCGAAACCTTGCAGTGGTTCGACTTCATGCGGGTGCCCTCGCCGGCGGCGAGGATAATTGCGGTTGCGTCCATGTGATCTCCTGTTACGTTATAGAGACGTGTGTTTGGAAACGATACACGGCGCAATATGATACCGCAGGCATATGTTGAGCGCGTAGCGATTGGTTTTCGGCGGTTGAGGCTTGCACCGCCGGCGTGGCGTTTGCGCTGCTTGCGTGCGGCGTTGGCGATGCCGCGGAGCTGTCGTTTGAGCGAGGGGACGGGGGTGCCCGTGGACAACATGCGAGAGGAGTTTGGCGGCGAGCCCGTCGCGGCGTTCTCGATGTCGCATCCGGCTGTGCCGGCCCTCTACATGGTGCTGACGCTGGGGCTCACCATGTTCTCGATGCAACCGGTGCTGATCGCGCTGTCGCTTGCGGGTGGGCTGGCGTACGGGCTTGCGACGCGCGGTGCTGCGCGCACGTTGGGGGCGCTTCGCTGGCAGCTGCCGGTGATTTTGATTATCGCGGTGCTCAATCCGCTGTTTAGTGCATCGGGCTCGACGGAGCTGTTTCGTATTGGCATGCGTGCGGTGTATCTAGAGAGCATGGTTTACGGCCTGTGCATGTGTGGGCTGTTTGTGGCGAGCGTGCTGTGGTTTGAGGCAGCGGCGTCGATGCTCGAATACGACAAGGTACTCGCGCTGCTGGGCAATGCCGCACCGGTGATTGCGCTTATGATCTCGATGTGCATGCGGCTTATCCCGCAGTTTTTGCGCCGCGGCCGCACGGTGCTGGCGGTGCAAGATGCGATTGACGTGCCGGGGCGCGCGCCGGCCGACCCCGTGCGCTCGCGCCTGCGGGCATCGAGTGTGTTGATGGGCTGGGGCATGGAAGATTCGCTGGAGCGCGCGGACGCGATGCGCTCGCGCGGGTGGGGTGCCGCGACGCGTCGTACGACGTATGCGCGGTATCGACTGGGGCGCGGCGATGTTGCTGCGCTGGTTGGGCTTGCACTGTTTGGCGTGGTCACGGTGACAGTGGCGTGGACCGCGACGACGCAGTATTCGTTTTATCCGCAGCTCTCGGTGCCGGCGCCGTGGCCGGGCTATGTCGTGTACGCTGCCTGGATGGTGCTGCCTTGCGCGTTGCACGCGATTGATGAGAAGAGGTTTGGCTGATGGCTCGGTTTGATAGGAGCTCGGCGGCGGGTGTGGCATATGGCTCGGCCGCGCCGGCGATTGAGGTGCGAGGCCTTAGTTTTGCCTATCCCGGGGCCGAGGCACCGGTGCTCGAGGGGCTTGATTGGCGTGTTTCCCAAGGTGCGTTTGCACTTCTTGTTGGCGGTACCGGATCGGGTAAGTCGACGCTGCTGTCGCTGCTCAAGCCCGAGATCGCTCCGGCGGGCGAGCGCACTGGCGATGCGCGCGTGCTGGGCGAGAACGTTGCCGACATGGACGTGCGCGCGTCTGCGGAGCGCGTGGGCTATGTGTTTCAGGATCCCGAGAACCAGATTGTGTGCGAGACCGTGTGGCACGAGATGGCGTTTGGCCTGGAAAACTTGGGGCTAGCGCGTGACGAGATGCGTCGTCGCGTGGCCGAGACCAGCTATTTCTTTGGGCTGGAGGATTGGCTCCACCGCGATACCGATACGCTTTCGGGTGGTCGCAAGCAGCTGCTGTCGTTGGCCGCCGTGTTGGCGCTCCGCCCGCGCGTGCTGCTGCTCGATGAGCCCACGTCTCAGCTCGACCCCGTTGCCGAGAAGAGTTTTCTGCATGCGCTGTTTCGCGTGAATCGCGAGCTGGGCTGCACGGTTGTTGTGGCGACGCATCAGCCGCGCCCAATGCTCGAATACGCGACGTGTGCGTACCGGATTGAGGACGGTCGCGTGCGCGAGGTGGCGGATATGGCTTCTTTGGGACGCCGAGAATCGCTGTTGTCCGATGACATGTTGGGGTGGGGTGCCATCCGATGTGCAAATAAAGGAGTATTCAGCAGGCGTGAGGACAATCTGGGCTCTCTGGAGCCGCCCGGGGACGTATCGAGCGCGAAAAAAAGTTCGGAATTGGACAAATCGTCTGAATTTGTGGCGCAAACGTCGCTCGAGAACGGCTCGGAAGCCTTCCCGCGCACGGATGGAAGCAGAATACTCCAAAAAATGCACGCTGGGTCGGCTACCACCCTGGCAGGGGGCTGGTTTCGCTACGATCGGGCGTCCGGCTGGGTGCTGCGCGGACTTGACGCGGCGTTCTCGGCTGGCGCGGTGCATGCGGTTGTTGGCGGTAACGGCTGCGGCAAGTCGACAATGCTTTCGGTGCTGGCGAAGACCGCCAAGCTGCAGCGCGGCCGCATGGTGCGCGGAGCGGCCTCGGCGGCGCTGCTGCCTCAAAATCCCAAAGCATTGCTGGTTGCCGAGACGGTTCGCGATGAGCTGATGGAATGGGCCTCGACCTGCGGATATGACGAGAACTTGGCGCGGGAGCGTGCGGCGAGCTTGGGGTTGTCGGGTCTGGATGGACGCCATCCGTACGATCTTTCGGGCGGGCAGCGTCAACTGCTTGCATTGGCAAAACTGCTGCTAATCGGCCCCGAACTGCTATTGCTCGATGAGCCCACCAAGGGTCTAGACCTGTTCAGCCGCCGCATTATCGCCCGCGCCCTGCGTGACCATGCGAAGGTTGGCGGCACCGTCATCATGGCCACGCACGATCTGGATTTTGCCGAGCAGGTTGCCGATGACGTTGCCATGATGTTTGACGGTGAGATTGCCTGCATGGAGCCGCCGGCCGACTTCTTTGTCGACAACGTGTTTTATAGGGCGTGATGGGATGACGGATTATCGCGTCGCGCGCCTGCTCGCAAAACTGGAGATCCCGCTGCTGCTGGCGGTGCCAGCCGTGATGGCTGCGGCGTTGCTGGCGGGCGTTGAGCAAGCGGCACTTGCCATGCTTGTCGTGGTGGCGCTGGTGCTCGCGCTGTTCTTTGCGGGTTATGAGGCATCTCGTCCGGGTTTGCGCCAGATTATGCCCACGCTGGTGCTGGCGGCGCTGGCGGCGGCGGGGCGCATCCTGTTTGGGCCCATTCCCGACTTTAAACCGGTGAGCGCCATCGCCATTATCGCGGGGGCGACGCTTGGTCGCCGCAATGGTTTTATGGTTGGCGCGCTGGCGGCGCTGACCAGCAATTTCCTTTTTGGACAGGGCATGTGGACGCCGTGGCAGATGTATGCCTGGGGGCTCGTGGGATACATTGGCGGTGCGCTGGCGTATGCGGGCGCGTTCGACCGCGCCGACGGCACCGTGCGCATGCCGGCGCTGCTGGCGTACGGCTTTGCGTCGGGCCTGCTCTATGGCGTCGTGATCAACGCGTATGACATCATTGGGTTTGTACAGCCGCTTACTTGGGCGGGTGCCGTGGCACGTCTTGCCACGGCAGTGCCGTTCGATATTACGCATGGACTCGCGACATGCGTGTTTTTGGCCGCCTTGTACAAGCCCTGGTGCCGTCGCATTAACCGTGTCGTCGTGAAATACGGGCTGTAAGGCATTTCGCGTTCCCTCACGAACTTGCGGTGGAATAGTTCTCGTTTTTGGCTATTTGCTGCCCAAACAGGAACTATTCCACCGCAACTTATAGGGGGAGAGGGGCCACATAATCTGTTTTCCTCTGTCCCCCCAGGAATTACTTGGGGCTAGAGTTCTAGCGTGAGGGTGACGGGGCAGTGGTCGCTGCCGAAGATGTCGCCGCGGATGCCGGTGTCGCGAACGTTGGCGGCGATTGCGTCGCTTACCAGGAAGTAGTCGATGCGCCAGCCGGCGTTGTTCTTGCGGGCATTAAAGCGATAGCTCCACCAGCTGTAGACGCCCTCAACGTCCGGATTAGCCGTGCGCCAGGTATCGGTAAAGCCGGCGTTGAGCAGCTCGGTAAACTTACCGCGCTCTTCGTCCGAAAAGCCTGCGTTGCCGCGGTTGGACTTGGGGTTCTTAAGGTCGATCTCTTCGTGCGCCACGTTAAAGTCGCCGCAGGTTACGACGGGCTTGCCGGTTTCGTGCTCAAGCGCGCCCAAAAAGCCGCGATAGGCATCGTCCCAGGCCATACGCACGTCGATGCGCGCGAGCTCATTTTGCGCGTTGGGCGTATAGACGTCGACAAACCAAAACTTGTCGAACTCGAGCGCACAGACGCGGCCCTCGGTTGCGGCTTGGGCAACGAGCTCGGCGGCCTCGCCCTCGCCGGCGTAGGGCAGCAGCGCGTCGGCGCGCAGCACGCGTAGCGGCTCCTGGCGGCTAAAGACCGCGGTGCCCGAATAGCCTTTGCGCTCGGCGTAGCTCCAGGTTTGGTGATAGCCGGGCAGGTCAATATCGACCTGGCCCTCCTGCAGCTTGGTCTCTTGCAACGCCAGGATATCGACGTCGAGTTCTTGCGCGATCTGGATAAAGCTCGGGTCCTTTTTGAGCACGGCGCGCAGGCCGTTTACGTTCCACGAGGCGAAAGTGTAAGTCTGAGGCATGGTGTCCTTTCGACGGGGTTGGCAGGCTTAAGATTAGCGCAACAGGGGCGGGGTGGGATCCGCGCATGCTGACTTAAAGGCCGCATGCTGGGACGTCGCTCAACGCTGCCCGACTAACAAGGACGGAGGACTCATATGACGCAGGCAATATCGGACCCCAGGCAGGCCTCCGCCGCGCTGGGGGATCTGTTTGACACCCACAAGCGCGTGGTCTTCTTTGGCGGTGCGGGTGTTTCCACGGCAAGTGGCATTCCCGATTTTCGCAGCGTTGACGGCCTGTATCACCAGCATTTTGCCTATCCGCCCGAGACCATGCTCTCGCACAGCTTTTACGAGGCACATCCGGCCGAGTTCTTCGACTTTTACCGCACCAAGATGATCGCGCTTGGCGCCAAGCCCAACCGCTGCCACACCAAGCTGGCCGAGCTGGAGTGCGCCGGCAAGCTTGATGCCGTGGTGACGCAAAACATCGACGGCCTGCATCAGGCGGCCGGCTCGCGGCGCGTGTTTGAGCTACACGGTTCGGTCCATCGCAACATTTGCCAGTCGTGCGGCGAGGTCTATAGCGCCGAGTGGATTTGCTCGCGCGAACACGAGGACGCCGCGGGCGTGCCTGTGTGTCCTGCGTGCGGCGGGCGCATCAAGCCCGATGTAGTGCTCTACGAAGAGCCGCTCGACGAGCATGTGTTGACCGGTGCCGTTGCCGCCATCGCCGCGGCCGATGCCCTCATTGTGGGCGGGACCTCGCTCGTGGTGTATCCGGCGGCAGGCCTTACGCGATACTTTACCGGCGATACGCTGGCCATATGCAACCTTGCTCCCACCGATCAGGATGCAAATGCCGACCTGCTGATTTCTTGCGACATCGCGGCCGCGTTTGCGTTCTAGCCCGCGCGCGCGGATACAATAGAAAGACTGAGTGCAAAGCGACCCCGCCGCCAGCTCCCCAAGCTCGGCGGCGTGGGCATTTTAGGAGGATGTTCATGGCGAACGACAGCAAGACATGGCGGTGCGGAAAGTACGAGCTCAGCTTTGACCGTCCGCGCATCATGGGCGTCCTCAACGTGACGCCCGATTCGTTTAGCGACGGCGGGGAGCACTTCGACCCCGATGCCGCCATCGAGTACGGCCTGGCGATGCTCGATGCCGGCGCCGACATCATCGACGTGGGCGGTGAGTCCACGCGCCCTGGTTTTACCCCGGTCAACCCCGACGAGGAGGCTCGCCGCGTGCTGCCCGTGGTGCGCGCGCTGGCCAAGGAGGGCGCCATCGTCTCGATCGACACGCGTCATGTGGCGGTTGCCAAGGCGGCCGTGCGCTGCGGCGCCTCGATCGTCAACGACGTGACGGGCTTCACCGATCCCAAGATGGTCGAGTTTGTTAAGACGAGCACCTGCGGCGTCATCGTGATGCATGCCGGCGAGGTCGCCGCGCCCGCCCGCACGCACGCAACGGTGCAGCTCGATACCTCGGCTGCGGCGTTTGTTGCCGAGAAGGCACGCGAAGCGGCTGCCGAGGCCGCGCGCGAGGCCGAGAAGCCGGCCCGTCGCCGTCGCGGCAAGTTGCTGGGCGAGCCCAAGGTTGAGGCCAAGCTTCCGGGCGGTGTGGTACAGCCCTCACTGCCGTTTGGCGAGCCGGAGCCCACGTCCGAGCCTGCAAGCGAGCAGGAGACGCCCGCCGCCGAGCGGGCTGCTGCCGCCGAGACCGTCACGCCCGCACCCGAGGCCGCGCCCGCAGCCACCGAGGTCGCATCGGAGTCCAATGACCACCTGGCAGCCATGATGCGCCGCAGCGCCCGCCGCGAGGAAGCCTACGTGCCCACCTCGCAGCTCCGCCGCTTCACCCTGCCCGATTCGGCGCCCATCATGCGCCGCGTTATGGGCTTTCTGTCCGACCAGGCCCGCACACTCATCCATGCCGGCGTGTCGCGCGACCGCATCTGCATCGATCCTGGCCCGGGCTTTGGTAAGTCGGCTAACGAGGATATCGTCATCCAGCGCGAGACTGCCAAGATGGCGTCACTGGGCTATCCGCTCATGTGCGCCGTGTCGCGCAAGCGTTTTGTGGGCGCTATCTCGGGCGTGACCGAGGCCGCCGCGCGCGATGCCGCCACGTTTGGCGTGTGCCTGGGCGCCATCCAGGCCGGTGCCAACATCGTGCGCGTGCACGACGCCGCGGGTTTTGCGCAGTTCCTGAACGGCTACTGGGCGGTTGCCAAGCCGCAGCCGCGCCGCGCGTTTGTGGCCGTGGGCTCCAACCTGGGGCATCGCTGCGACAACATCCGCGCCGCACGTGAGATGATCGCCGAGATTCCACTTACCTGCGTGTCTAACTCCTCCAAGATTTACGAGAGCGAGCCGGCCTACGAGACGCGCCAGGACGCGTTTGCCAACGCCGTCATCGAGATCAAGACCGAGCTGGCGCCGCTGGTGCTGCTCGACGAGCTCATGAAGATCGAGGCCGAGCTTGGGCGCGACCGCTCCAAAAAGGCCAAGGCCAACGGTCCGCGCACCATCGACCTGGACCTGCTGTGGATGGACGGCGAGACCCACGGCGGCAAAAAGCTGCGCCTGCCGCATCCTCTCATTGGCGAGCGCGACTTTGTGCTGGTGCCGCTCGAGGACCTGATGCACGACCCGGCGCGGTTCTTCCGCTACAACGGTGTCGAGGTCAAGGAGCCCGAGGACCGCGTGGGCCATATCGTGGGCGAATTGGGGCGTATGTAGATGATCGAGATGAATGCTGTTGCCGCCGGTACCGAGCTTGACGCCGCGCGTGACGCGGGCCGCGAGGGTGCGTCCGCGGGCTGGTGCGCATGGAGCGCGGGCGATGCCTCGCTGGCGTTTTCGCTGGTCGTGCGTCCGGATGTGAATATGCACGCCTTCCATGGCCTGCCGTTTGTGGCCGCGATGGGTATGATGGACGCGCTCGTGGGCACGGCTTCGACGCCGGGGTTGGGCCTTGCCGGTAAGGTGGGTATCCAGTGGCCGAGCGATATCGTGTGCGGAACGCCTGCGTTTGAGACGTCGCTCGCGCGTGTTACCGTGAACGGTGGTGCCGGTGCTGCGGGCATGTTCGGTGCCGTGACGGTGGATATTGAGCGTTCGGCGTTGAGCGAGCTTGGTGTGGACGTGGCTGACGAAGCGCTGGTCGAGGCGCTGGCCGCCGCCGTGCTGGCCCGCGTGGACGCCTGGGCGGTTGTTGCCAACACGCCGCAAGGCGCCGCAGGGCCGCTGGCTCCCGTGCTGGGCGAGTACTTCGACATGGTGCCGCTGCTGGGCCGCCAAGTTGCGGCGGTGTCGCCCAACGGCCTGCCGCTTGCGGTCGGTGTGTTTGCAGGCCTGGACATCTGGGGCCGCGCGACCATTAAGACCGATGCCGGCGAGCAGGAGTTTCCGCCCGAGGCCGTACGAATTCGCGGGCTGTAGCGCGGGGCGTTCGCGCCCAAAGATAGACATGACAACAAGACCCTCCTCGGCCTGTGCCGGGGAGGGTTTCGCCTATCTGGGGAATGGGTTGCCAGCGCCCTATTCCTCAAAACTGAAAATTTTTCGATTTTGAGGAATAGGATTAAGGCAGCCCGGCCTTTCGCGAGGTATATTCGCTACAGAGCCTATTCCTCAAAACTGAAAAATTTTCGTTTTTGAGGAATAGCGATAAAAGACCGCGAGGAGGCCCCAATGAAACTCATCAATAGAACGTCATATATGGACACGTTGACGAGCCTTATTGGCGTGCCGGACATCAAGGTCATCACGGGCATCCGCCGTAGCGGTAAATCAAAATTGCTCGAAGCCCTCCGCGATTACGTGGAGGCAAATTTGTCCAATTCGAATGTCATCCATATCAACTACAACCTCGATGAGTTCGAGAACCTGCTCGAGTATCACGCGCTGCTCGCCTATGTAAAAGAGCATCGAGTGTCCGGCAAACAAAACTTTCTGCTTATCGATGAAGTTCAGATGTGCGACGGTTTTGAGCGTGCGATCAACAGCCTCCACGCATCCGAGCAGTACGACATATTCATTACCGGATCGAATGCCTTTTTGCTGTCGAGCGATCTGTCGACGCTCTTTACGGGGCGTACGTTTGAGATCGAGGTTTTCCCATTCTCGTTTGAGGAGTATCGACTCTATGGCGACGAGGGCGAGGTCGACCGCGACTTCGATGAGTACGCGAGAACCGGCGGTATGTCCGGCTCCTACCCTTATCCACTGCAGGAGCAGCGCTATCAATATCTCTCCAACGTCTTCAAAACGCTCATCGTGAGAGATATCATGCAGCGGCATAACGTGAGAAACGAATCGGCGCTGCTACGCATTGCCGATTACATGATGGACAACGTATCCAACATAACGTCGGCACGTAACATTACGGATATTTTGAACGCGGATGGGCTAAAGATAACGAACAAGACGGTCGGCACGTACATGGGGTACCTGTGCGATGCGTTTGCCTTCTATAAAGTTCGTCGGTACGACATCCGCGGCAAAAAATACCTTAAGAGCGGCGAGAAGTATTACCTAGCAGACCATGCGTTTAAATATGCACTTCTTGGTACACGTGATATGGATTGGGGGCGCGTATACGAGAACATGGTGGCAATCGAGCTGCTGCGTCGCGGATACGAGGTATACGTCGGCGTGCTCTATAAAAAGGAAATAGACTTTGTAGCAATCAAGCGGAGCGAGAAACTCTACATTCAGGTGAGCGACGACATCAGCTCGGATAAGACATTTGAACGCGAGATTTCGCCACTGCTGAGCATTGGCGATGCGTATCCCAAGATGATTCTCGCCCGCACGCATCACGAGGCCACGGATCGCGACGGAGTACAGATCGTGGACCTGGCGAGGTGGTTGTGCGGCGAGGCGTAGCAGAAAGCCTATTCCTCGAAACTGAAAATTATTCGATTTTGAGGAATAGGCTTGGCGAACGTTTGCGGGGGCTGTGGCATCGGGCGTGCTCGACTTAAGCCCCCGTCCTACCCCAGCTTCTGCATGCGGCGGTAGATTTCGCAGATGCCCTTGATGGTGAGTTGTCCGTCGACCACGTCGAAGGCATCGGTCGAATCGGCGACGATGCCGGCGAGACCGCCCGTGGCGATAACGGTGGCGTCCTCACGACCCAGCTCGCGCTTCATGCGTGCGACCAGGCCCTCGGCCATGGCGGCGGCGCCCGTTACGGCGCCCACCTTGATGCACTCCTCGGTATCGCGGCCGATGGCGTGCTCGGGCGCCTCGAGCGGAACGCTGGCGAGCTTGGCGGCTCGGGCGGCGAGCGCGTCCATCGAAATGCGGATGCCCGGCGCGATCGCTCCGCCAATGTAATAGCCGTCCTCATCGATGACATCGATATTGGTCGCGGTGCCAAAGTCCACCACGATCGCCGGGGCGCCGTAGAAAGTTTCGGCCGCAACGGCGTTGGCGACGCGGTCGGCGCCCACGGCCTGGGGGCGCGCCGCGCGCAGCATGGTCACGGCGGCCGTCTGCGGCCCAATGACGATAGCGTCTGCCGCGATGCGGTCGGCCACGGCGTGCCACTCGCGCGAGAGCTGCGGCACCACGCCGGCAAAGGCGATCGCGTCGACCGCGTCGAGCGAAAGGCCGTACATCTTAAAGAAGCCCATCAGACGCACGTGGATCTCGTCGGCGGTATAGGAGCGGTCGGTGGGCATGCGCCACGACTGCACCAGCTCGTTTCCGTCAAACAGGCCCATGGCCGTCTGCGTGTTTCCCATATCGATAGCGAGCAGCATGTCTACTCCCGGTGTCGGCGTAAATGGACGCGCACCATTGTATACGTGCTGTCGGCGGCACTAGGCTGCGATTCGTTCACGGCGATATGGGCTGAGGGTTTTAAATATGAAGGAATTATGCTCTACGAGATTTTCCTTGCCGTTTACCGAACTCCCACGTAATATTCTTTCTTGCGCACATGAGGCGTCCAGACATTGCGGGGTGGAGCAGTCTGGTAGCTCGCCGGGCTCATAACCCGGAGGTCGTAGGTTCAAATCCTGCCCCCGCGACCAAGAACTTGCAGCTCGTCGGCCTAGCCGGCGAGCTTTTTGTTATTTCGGGACCGTGCTTTCGGTCCAATTCTCAACCTCTCAAACAAAATCTCGATCTGTAACATCTAGACCCGATTTGGACAGCTAGGTGTTACAGATTGAGATGTTGAGTTCCCGCTCGGACGGTTTGTCTAAATCTGTAACACGAGGGACGGATTTTGTCGAGTTGTTGTTAAAGATTGAGATTTTCCGGCAGGCGGGTTTGGTTTGTCTCAATCTGTAACAGGTAGGGGTCAAAAGTGGGCCTAGCTGTTACAGATCTAGATTGTTGAGGATGGGTCGAGAGGAATATCTCGATCTGTAACAGTAAGACCCGGTTTTGCCGAGCAACTGTTACAGATTGAGACAAACCGACGGGCCGTCCCGCCCCATCCACCTGCCGCCACCTGATATTCGCCGATTTCCGTTGTGCCGCCGTGCCCCCATGCCATATCCTCTAGACAACTACGCGGCACCATCGCCGCCGCGCCTACAAGAGAGGAATGTCCATGACCGCACCTGCATCCAAGCTGCTCCAGCCCATTACGGTTGGCCCCCTTGAGCTCAAGAACCGCATTATGTTCCCGCCGCTGACCACCGGCTACGAGGAGCGCGACGGTTCAATCGGCGAACGCAGCCTGGCTTTTTACGAGCGCCTGGCCCGTGGCGGCGTGAGCTACATCGTCATCGGTGACGTCGCTCCCGTCATGACCGCAAGCCCCACGCCCAAGCTGGCGAGCGACGCCCAGATCCCCACGTTTAAGGCCCTGGCCGACGTCGTCCACAAGCACGGCGCCAAGGTCGCGCTGCAGCTGTTCCACCCCGAGTACGACGTGCCCGGCGTCGGTCGCATGGTCATGGGCTCCATGGCCGCCGCCAAGGCCGCGCAGGAGGCCAAGGCCGCCGGCGATGAGGAGACCTTTGCCGCCAAGATGGCCGAGTCCAACGAGATCCGCAAGCAGGCCTACGCTAAGCTGCACCACGACATGCAGCACTTTGTGAACGAGGCGAGCGCAGAGCAGCTCACCCAGATCAAGGAGGCGATCGCCGCCTCTGCCGCCCGCGCACAGCAGGCCGGCATCGACGCCATCGAGGTCCACGGCGACCGTCTGGTGGGTTCACTGTGCTCGGCCATTCTCAACAAGCGCACCGACGAGTACGGCGGCTCGTTCGAGAACCGCGTTCGCTACGCGCTGGAGGTCGTCGCCGCCATCAAGGAGGCCGCGCCGCAGCTGATGGTGGAGTACAAGCTCCCCGTGATCATGGAGAACCCCGACGGCACGCCGCGCGGCAAGGGCGGCCTGCAGCCCGACGAGGCCTGCGAGTTTGCCAAGCTGCTCGAGGGCGCGGGCATCGACATGATCCAGGTTGCACAGGCCAACCACACCGGCAACATGGGCGACACCATTCCGCCCATGGGTGCCATGCCCTACAACTGGACGCTGCCCGTGGCCGAGCGCGTCAAGGCCCTGGTCTCCGTGCCGGTGGCAACCGTCGGCCGCGTGGTTTCGGTCGAGGCCGGCGAGAAGATCCTGGAGGATGGCTCGGCCGACATCATCGCCTATGGCCGCTCGCTCATGTGCGACCCCGACATTGCGCTGAAGGCCGCCACGGGCGAGCCTATTCGCGAGTGCCTCAACTGCAACAAGGGCTGCGTCGATGCGATTCAAAACCGCAAGTACATCTCGTGCGTGCTTAATGCCGAGAACGGCGATGAGGCGACCATCGCCATTAAGCCAGGCGAGGGCGACAAGAAGATCGCCGTGGTGGGCGGCGGTATTGCCGGCCTGGAGGCCGCTCGCGTGGCGGCCAAGCGCGGCTACGATGTGACCGTCTATGAGGCGAGCAATCATCTGGGCGGCCAGATTGTGCTGGCGGCTGCGCCTCCGCGCAAGGACGAGATCATGCGCTCGGTCGAGTACTACGAGAAGATTCTGCCCGGCCTGGACGTGAAGGTTGAGCTCAACCATGCCGCTACCGCTGAGGACCTCAACGCCGCCGACGCCGCGATTGTGGCCGTGGGCGCGCACGATGTGGTCATCCCCGTTTCGGGCGCCGACCCGGAGAAGGTCGTCTCGAGCTGGGACGTGCTGGCCGGCAAGGTGGAGCTTACGGGCCGCGTCGCCGTCATTGGCGGTGGCCTGGTGGGCACCGAGACTGCCGAGTACCTGCTGCAGCACGGCTGCGAGGTAGCGATCGTGGAGATGCTCGACAAGATTGCCGCGGGCGAGTCCGAGACCATTCTGCCGCTGATTATGAGCGACTTTGCCGAGCACAACGTGGAGCAGCATGTTAAGACCCGCCTGGCCGCTATTACCGACGAGGGCGTGGAGGCTGTTCACACTACCGAGGATGGCGCCGAGGAGCCGGTGAAGATCGCCTGCGATTACGTGGTGATGGCCGTGGGCTCCAAGGCCAACGCGTTTGACCTGGACGGCGTGACGGTGCCCGTGGCTTGCGTGGGCGACTGCTCGGGCGAGCGCACCGCCGACATTGCGAGCGCCATTCGCACGGCGTATCACGCGGCCAACGAGCTGTAGTTGAACATCGCGGCCAGGCGGGCGGTGGCACGGATCTGTCTCGCCCGGCTGCGTCCCATCGGGTGTCAACCGGGGCGGGGTCTGCAAGCGCAGCAGGTCCCGCCCTTTTTGTTTTGCTCCGGTGGATGGCAATGCGCGGTAATCATGAGGAGTGAGGACATCTACTACCTTGCAGGCCGCTCAAAATTATTGGGGGAGGGGTTAATAATTATATCCTCTATACCAAAGGACATAAAGAGATGCCAATTTTGTTGGCAAGCGAATGACGATTGGCCGCGAGCTAGCTACCAGCGTAAATAATCGATAAAGAAATGTCGTAAATTGGTGTCAAATGCCCAGATAACGCCGCGTCTATTTTAATTAACTGCTTTGACCAAATAGTAAAATGCTACTATCTAACTTGCACGTAAGAAAGCATTTTAACGTTTAAGGCTAAGAAGTGGCAGGTATGTCGGAAGCAACTAGGACTCGCACGCATGCGCCTGAGGTTAGGCAGCGCGCCGTCGAGGTCCTCCAAGAGGGGGTCGGTCATCGCGCCCTCGCCGCGGAGCTCGGCATTCCCCAGGCCACGGCTCGTCAGTGGGCCCGCGCGTATGCCGTGGGCGGTGCCGACGCCGTGCTCAACGCGGGCACTCGCCATCATACATATTCGTACGAGGTGAAACTCGCCGTGGTTAAGGACCGCATGGAAAACGGCCTTACGGTTCGCGAGGCTATGATCAAGCACAAGATTCCCAGCGAGTCTTCGGTCAAGGCTTGGTGCCGCCAGTACCGCGACGGCGGCGAGGCGGCGCTGGTCGATAAGCCGCGGGGTCGCAAGCCGCGCGTTAAAAAGCCGGAATAGCGAACGGGATGGTGCGCCCACGAGGCGCATTTTTCTTGCCGCGCCAACTTTTCGAACCGCCGCGAGCCTATTGGGACATTCTTCAACGTGGCCAATAAACCGCACACAGTGGGCCGCGCGCCCGTCGCTGCGGTAAGGAAACGTCACCCTCTACTCCAGTGCGGACAGACTCCTTACCCCGTACGCCTAAAACTCCCCAGTTGGCCGAAAATCTGCCGCCGCTACTCCTCAATTGAGCTATAACGTTAAACAATTGCAGCGTTTTTGCATGGGGGAGTGATGGTATGACGCTACTGTATTTCCTTACCCTGTTTCCGCTGGTACCGGCGCTGGGCATGCTGCTTGCGCGCGGT
This sequence comes from uncultured Collinsella sp., assembly GCA_900542635.1. Lineage (GTDB taxonomy): Bacteria > Actinomycetota > Coriobacteriia > Coriobacteriales > Coriobacteriaceae > Collinsella. Next base: position 21,754 of record UQOJ01000014.1, on the reverse strand, counting down.
GACCGTGCCCGCGATGCGGTGGGGCTCATAGGTTCCGGCATTATTATGGCGGTGACAGTTGTAGTCGCCGTCATGTTTTTTGGCACGGGGCCGCAGAGCTTTGAGGTTGCCCCCGGCACCTCGCATGTGCTCTCGATCGTCAGCTCCGCCATCGACGTCATCCTGTGCGCCGTCATCCTGTACAACGCGTACAAATATAGGAACGCGCTCACCACGGTGCTCGGCGTAGTCCAGTTGGTGGGCTCGCTCGCCTTTGCAGCCATGACGCTGCCCGCGGCCGAGGCCGTCACCGCCACGCCGCTCTACCTGGACTACATGAGCGTGATCATGGTCATCGCCGTCGGTATCGTCGGCAGCCTAATCTGCGTGTATGCCCTGGGCTACATGAAGGACTTCCAGGCCCATGACGAGCACGAGGCTGCGCTGCGCGGGCAGACCGCGCCCGACCGTCGCCCGCAGTTCCTGGCGCTTATGTTCCTGTTCCTCTCAGCCATGTTCGTCATCGTGACGAGCGACAACCTTGAGTGGCTGTTCTGCGGCTGGGAAATCACCACCGTGTGCTCGTTCCTCATGATTGGCTACACGCGCACGCCCGAGGCCATCAAGAATGCCTTTACCCAGATCATCCTTAACATGCTGGGCGGCATCGCGTTTTTGGCGGGCCTTATGTTTCTGCACGTTAACGGCATGCCGCTGACCATCTCGGGCATGATCAAGCTTTCCGGCACCGGAACCGTGCAATCCGCGCTGCTGGTGATGCCGGTCATCCTGCTGTCGCTCGCCGCCCTTACCAAGGCCGCACAGATGCCGTTCCACACTTGGCTGTTGGGTGCCATGGTTGCCCCCACGCCCACGAGCGCCCTGCTGCATTCGTCCACCATGGTCAAAGCCGGCGTGTTCCTGATGGTCAAGCTGAGCCCACTCTATGCTATCTATCCCGTGACCGGCTTTATGGTTACGAGTGTGGGTGCCATCACGTTTTTGCTCGCCGCCCTCATGGCCATCTCGCAGAGCAACGCCAAGCGCGTGCTCGCGTACTCCACCATTTCCAACTTGGGCCTCATCAGTGCCTGCCTGGGTGTCGGCGCGCCCGAGGCCGTATGGGCGGCCATCTTCCTGATCCTGTTCCACACGGTGGCCAAGTCGCTGCTGTTCCTGTGCGTGGGCACGGCCGAGCATCATATCGGCAGCCGCAATATCGAGGACATGGACGGTATGTTCAGCCGCATGCCGCACCTGACGCGCCTGATGATGCTGGGCATCATGGGCATGTTCGTGGCGCCGTTTGGCATGCTCGTGTCCAAGTGGGGCGCCCTGGTGGCGTTTGCGCAGACCGGCAACGTGCTCATGATCATGGTGCTTGCCTTTGGCTCGGCCGCGACGTTCTTCTTCTGGGGTAAATGGCTGGCCAAGCTTTCGGGCGTCGATCCCACGGCTCAAAACGTTGAGGTCAATGTCCATAAGACCGAATGGATGGCGCTCAACACCATCGCCGCGCTGCTGATTCTGTGCTGCGTGGCGTTCCCGATTATCTCGAGCGGTCTGGTGTCGCCTTACTTGGCCATGGTGTTTGGCCGCGTGCCGTACGTTATTGGCAAGGACGCCATGTATCTGATGGTAGTTATCGTGGCGTTTATCGCCGTGGTGCTGCTGACTTCATTCCGTGTGAGCAACAAACCGCATGTAAACGTGTACCTTTCGGGCGTGGGAACCGACAATTACCGCCATTTCCGCGGCTCGATGGGACACGAGTTGAAGGCCGAAAAGCGCAATTGGTACTCGGAGGACGCCCTTGGCGAGAAGCGTATTGGCCCCGCGGGCAGCGTCGTGTGCTGCAGCATTATCTTGTTTGCGCTGCTGTGTTGCGCATGGATTGGGCCCGAGAGACTTGCCATGAGCGCGCCCTCGGTGCTGCGCGGCAAGTATTTCGAAGGTTCGGGCGTCGTGGGCATCTTTATAGGCACCGTGGCGTTTGCCTTGATTGCGCCGCTTGTGGGCGGTTTGATTGACGGCCTTGACCGTAAGCTTTCGGCCCGCATGCAGGGCCGTGTGGGCCCGCGCCTGCTGCAGCCTTTCTACGACGTTGCCAAGCTGCTGCGCAAGGCCCCTGCCAGCGTAAACACCATGGACGATACCTACATGGCGTGTGCGCTCATCTTCACCGTCGTGGGCGGCGGCATCTTTGTGTCGGGCTCCAACACGTTGCTGTGCGCTTTTATGGTGACGCTCGCCGCGATCTTTGTGGTGTTGGCGTCCGCCTCGACGCAAAGCCCGTTTGCCCAGGTTGGCGCCGATCGTGAGTTGCTGCAGGTTATGAGTTACGAGCCCGCTGTTCTGCTGATGAGCGTGGGCCTGTACCTTGCCACCGACAGCTTCGATTCCATCGCCGTGACGGGGCAGTCGGCCCCCATCATCGTGTACAGCGCGCCCATTTTCCTCGCGCTGCTCGCGGTGCTTACCATCAAGCTGCGCAAGTCGCCGTTCGACCTTTCGTATTCGCATCATGCGCATCAGGAGATTGTCCAGGGCGTCGCCACCGAGATGAGCGGCAGCACGCTGGCCAAGATGACCCTTATGCACTGGTGCGAGACCGTACTGTTTTTGATGTGGGTGGGCATGTTCTTTGTTTGGTACAACCCGGTGAGCTGGGTCGTAGCCCTGGCCGTGATGGCCGCGACGTATTTTGTCGAGGTGCTGATCGACAACACCTTCGCACGCAGCACCTGGCGCAGCTGCTTTAGGCTCGGCTGGGGCGTGGCGTTGGTGTTTGGCCTGCTCAACCTTATGCCCATCCTCGTCGACGTGTTTATTTAGGAGGCGGCATCCATGGATCATAAAATGTCGCGCTCGCCGTGGGTTATTCATTACGACGGCTCGAGCTGCAACGGATGCGATATTGAGGTGCTGGCCTCGCTCGCGCCGCTGTTCGATGCGGAGCGCTTTGGCGTGGTCAACACCGGCAACCCCAAGCATGCGGACATCTTTTTGGTGACGGGTTCGGTCAATGCGCAGAATCTGCCCGTCGTGCGCCAGATCTACAACCAGATGCTCGAGCCCAAGTGCGTGGTGGCCTGCGGTATCTGCGCGTGTTCGGGCGGCGTGTTCCGCGATGCCTATAACGTGATCGGCGGCGTGGACCGCGCAATTCCCGTGGACGTGTACGCGCCCGGGTGCGCCATTCGCCCCGAGACGGTGATCGATGCCATCGTGGAGGCGTGCGGCATCCTGGACCAGAAGGAGGCCGTGATGCGCGCCGGCGGCGACCCGCTTGCCGTAGGCGGCGCTGCTACCTGGGACGGTGGCGTTGAGCTGGGCGAGGACGGGTTTGTGGCCGCTGCGGAGGCCGGGGCCGATGGTGCCGGCGACGGCGTCGAGGCCGATTTGTCCGCCGGGACGCCCGCCGCTGGCGACGCACCTGCTGGGACGCCCGTCGCGCCCGCCGCTGCAAAGGAGGCCGAGTAATGCAAAAGGCTATCTATACCACCGTCGGGATTGACGAGCTCCTGTCGCATGTCCAGGTGCTCAAGGGCGTCGGCGCGCGCTTTGTGCAAATGCATGCCGAGCGCAACGTCGACGACGGCTCGTATCGCTTGGTCTATACGTTTATCAACGTCCGCGCTGCGCAAGAGCAGATCGCGCGGGACGGAAACTATGCGATTGAGAATCTGATGGTCGAGGGTATCGACCAGTACCAGGAGATTCCGTCCATCAGCTCGTATTACCCCGCGGTGTTCCCGTTTGAAAATGAGGCCCACGACCTGTTTGGCCTTGCCATCACCGACATGCAGATCGACTTTAAAGGCTTTTTCTACCAGGTTTCGACTGCCGAGCCCATGAGCGTTATTACGCCCGAGGTGAAGGCCGCGCGCGAGAAGGCCATGAAGGTCCGTGCCACCGCCGAAGCCAAGGCGCGCAAGGCCGCTGCCGAAAAGGCCGCCGCTGCTGCGGCTGCTGCAGGGGAGGGCGCTGCGAGCGCCGGCGATGCCGCGGGCGCCGCTGCTCAGCCCGCTGCGGCTGCCGGCTCCGATGCTCAGCACGATGAGACTGCTGCGAAGGCCGCGCTCAAGGCTGCCGAGATGGAGGCAAAGCTCGCTGCCATGGATCCCGAGAAAGCAGCCAAGGTCCGCGCGGCGCTTGCCGCCAAGGCCGCCCGCGACAAGCAGAAAAAGGAGGCGTAAGGCCCATGGCACATCGCTCCGTCATTCCGTTTGGCCCGCAACACCCGGTGCTGCCCGAGCCGCTTCATCTAGACCTGGTAATCGAGGACGACCGCGTCATCGAGGCAATTCCGCAGATCGGTTTTGTGCACCGCGGACTCGAGAAGCTCACCGAAAAGCGTGACATGCACCAGTTTGGCTACATCGCCGAGCGCATCTGCGGCATTTGCGCCGTGGGCCACAGCTGCGGCTATGCCAGCGCCTGCGAGCGCATGCTCGACATCGAGGTACCCGGCCGCGTGCAGTATATCCGTACCATTTTGCACGAGCTTTCGCGCATCCACTCGCATCTGCTGTGGCTGGGCCTGCTCGCCGATGCCTTTGGCTTTGAGGCGCTGTTCTATCGGTCGTGGACCCTGCGCGAGCAGATTCTCAAGATCTTTGAGAGCACGTGCGGCGGCCGCGTGATTCTGTCGATCAATGAGATCGGCGGCCTTAAACACGACATTGAGGACTCCGAGCTGGCGGGCATTGTCCAGACGCTCGACGCCATGCGCCCCGACTACGAGGCCCTGGTGCATACGTTTTTGGACGACAATAGCTGCGGCGAGCGCCTGCACGGCGTGGGCGTGATCAGCAAGAAGGACGCGCTGGAGCTTTCGATGGTCGGCCCGTTCGGCCGCGCCTCGGGCGTGGACTACGACGTGCGCATGTTCGGCGACGGTGCCTATGCGGACTTGGCTGCGTTTGAGCCCATCGTTGCCACCGACGGCGATTGTTATGCCCGCTGCCAGGTGCGTTGTGCCGAGGTCACGCAGGCCATGGATATCATCAAGGAGCTTGTGGATAAGATTCCGCACGACGGTATCGGCGGGCGCACCAAGCTTACGCCAGCCGACGGCGCGCGCGGCGAGGTTGTGATTGAGCAGCCGCGCGGTGAGGCGTATTACTATGTGCGCGGCAACGGCACCAAGAACCTGGACCGCTTCCGCGTGCGCACGCCGACGTCGCAGAACCTGGCGGGTCTGACACATGCGCTGCAGGGCGTGCTCCTTGCCAACGTGCCCATGATTATCCTGACCATCGACCCCTGTATTAGCTGCACGGAAAGGTAGGCGCGGCATGAGTTTGCTGACATTTGCCAAGACGGCCTTGGGTTCCATGGTCAAACAGCCGGTCACGGTGTGCTATCCGCAGGAGAAGCTGGCGGCGCCCGAGCGCTTGCGCGGGCACATCGTCAACGACATGGACGTGTGCATTTGCTGCGGCATGTGTGCGCGCCGCTGCCCGGCGGGTGCGCTCGCGGTCGATCGCAAGGGCGGAACGTGGTCGATCGACCCGTACGCCTGCGTGGTGTGCGGTGAGTGCATCGAGAGCTGCCCCAAGCACTGCCTGACTATGGACACCGCCCGCACTCCAGTCGCAGCGGACAAGACTCTCACGGTAGAAACCAAGCTGGAGTAGCTCTGGGATGGGGCCGGCGGGGCAAAAATGCCCCGCCGGTCCCGCGCTTAAATGCGCGGTTGTGCCGCCGCGAACAAAACTATGCCGGATTACGGGGCTGGATAGCGAATCTCCGACCATACAGAAAATCGCAAAAACAAAACCGCAGGTAGACTGCTTGCCGTTTTTCAAAAAAGGCTGTATGGATGAGGACTCCGACTTTAGCCCCGTAATCCGGCATAGTTTTGAAATAGCACCATATCCGTAGCAGCCCTTGATCTCCCGTGGACAGAGGGAAACGGATCATTTTTGCCTTGTGAGGGCTGCCGCGTGACCCGTCTGCCACGAAATAGGCCCATCTACTACGTTTGGGTGGCTACCCTCAACCACGGCGAAAAACGCGAAAAGAAAACCGCAGGTAGAACGCCTGCGATTTTGCATGAAACGCGATTGTGGTCGGGGGTACCGGACTAAACGTAGTAGATAGGCTCATTTCGTGGCGAGCGCCGTCGACTGCTCCCTCGGGGATGGAGGAAAACGGGCCCTTTTGCCCCGTCCATCTTGAGTCGCACCCGTTTTCCTGCGAAAACGCCGTGTCTCAACTTTGGTGAGACATTTGTCTCACGCCAAAAACCGAATCTGGAACATGTGTCACCTGCCCAAATTGTGTCTCATTTCGTAACTTTAGGCTGTTGCAAGGTCTGAGACCGCGAGAAGGGAGACGCGATGAGTAAGTACACGAGGGGTCTCTTGGCGGTGATACTGGCCGTGGTGCTGGTGTTGCCGGCTGCAGCATTTGCCATGCTGCCCGAGGCCAACGCCAGGTCCAGCACCGGAATGGACGGACCGACGGTGAGCGGAAAGATAGTCGACCCTGACACCACCGGCCGCTGGCAGTACTGGGCGTCGGGCGGCGAGCAGGACCTGACGACACGTTATGTAGGCCGAATCTGGACGGACAAGACGGTCGAGCCAGCGCAGGACGAAAAGTCCGACTTTGTGACGACGCTCTCCACGATGTCTTCGACTTCTGACACAACGTCGCTGGTCACTAAACCGCTCGATATCGTGATGGTGCTTGATGCCTCCGGGTCGATGGATAATGACATGGGTGACAGCGATTCGACCAAACGCATCGACGCACTCAAGGCAGCTGCCAGTTCCTTTATCGACACCATCGCCGAGCAAAACAAGAGCATTAAAGATACGAATAAGCGGCATCAGGTTGCCATCGTTAAGTTTTCGGGTGCAAAGAAAAACGAGATCGGCAACGATACGTATCGCGATCGTCAGGGATACACGCACAACTACTCGCAGACCATGAAGAGCCTGACGCCGTGTGTTGATAGCGCTGCGACGGAACTTAAGAATACGGTCGGCTACATCGAACCTGCCGGTGCCACGCGGGCTGATTACGGCCTTGAACTTGCTCGCGACATGTCGGGCCGCGAGGATGCCCAGAAGGTAGTTGTGTTCTTTACGGACGGCACGCCCACAGACGTCAGGAACTTTAACCCTACGGTTGCCAATAATGCCATAGTCGCCGCCAAGAAAATGAAGGGGAAAGGCGCTACGGTCTACACCATCGGCATCTTTGATGATGCGAATCCCGCTGACGAGCCTACGAACTACTGGACGAGCGACGAAAACAAGTTCATGCACGCCGTGTCGAGCAACTATCCAAACGCCACGTCCTACACAACCAATGAGCTTGGTAAGCGCACCGAGAATTCCGATTTCTACAAGGCTGCATCGAATGCCGATGAGCTCAAGAAGGTGTTTGATGATATCTCGAGCTCTATCACCTCGGGCAAGGGCTCTCCCACTCAGATCGAGGATGGTTACGACGAGAGCAAGTCCGGCTACATCACCTTCAGTGATGAGCTGGGCGACTTTATGCAGGTCGATACGTTTGTCAGCGCTCAGATTAATGGCGTCCCCTTTGATGAAGTGACCAAGACAACCAAGGGCAATACGGACACGTACGAGTTTTCGGGCGTGGCCAAGGACCTGGTCATCACCGTCGAGCGCTCTGCCAATGCGCAGCAGGGCGATATCGTGACGGTTAAGATCCCCGCATCGCTGATTCCGCTGATCCGCTATCACGTGGACATGGAAAACGGGATCTTTGAGCGCACGTCGCTCAATGACATCAAGCCTATTCAGATTAAATACACCTCGAGCGTCAAGGACGAAGCACGCAACAACCTGTTTACGCCCGATAAGGTGCTCAAGAAGTATATCGATGACCACAAGGACGCCGACAACCAGACGGTCTACTTCCTGGCCAACAAGTGGTCGGGCGGCGAGCTGGGCGATGTTGTCGCCGAGTTTGAGCCCGCCGATACCAACAGCTACTATTACTTCCAAAAAATCACGCCTATCTACACGGACAAGGAATGCACCCAGCGCGCGACGGTAAAGCCGCAGGGCAACGACGTCTATTACTACAAGGACGAGTTTGTGGCGATGGGCGCAAACGGCAAGCCGAAGGACGACTATGCCGTTGTGGAGTTTGAGGGGCACGAGATCGCCAGCTACGACGGCGCTCTGGTCAAAGATGACGGCTATTGGTCCTTTAATAAGGGAACCGCGCGCTTGGCCTATATCGACCAGCTGCATACCACCAAGGACGATGTGGGGGTGAATGGTAACAAGACCGAGACCGCGCGCGACGTGCTTAACCCCAGGTGGAATGACCTTTCCTCCGTTGCGACTTCCACGCACGTGCATTCGCACCTGGGCAACAACGGCAAGATTATCTTTAGCCTTGCAACCAAGCCGACAACGGTGGATACCAAGACTGACTTTGGTCTGACCAAGGTGCTCGAGGGCCGCAAGTGGGCGGATACGGATGCGTTTGAGTTTGAGCTCTCCGCGACGTCCGACAACAATGCCCCGATGCCCGACCCCGCGACCGTAACTGTGACCAATGCCGATCTCGACAAGGGCAAGGCAGCCATTAACTTTGGCAAGATTACTTATGCCGAGCCGGGCGAGTACACCTATGAGGTCCGCGAGGTCAAGGGCGACGCCGGTGGCATTACCTACAGCAAGAACGTTGCCACGTTCAAGGTGGCTGTGACGGTTAACGCCAAGGGTGAGCTTAAGGCCGACGTTGAAAAGACCTCGGGTGAGACTAAGTTCACGAACATCTATAGCGCCAAGACGGAAACCCCGCTGACTCTTGAGGCTACCAAGACGCTCACGGGGCGCCTGATGGCCGATGACGAATTTAAGTTTGCGCTGAGCTATGCGGGGCACGACGAGGTTCTGCTGGATGCAACCAACAAGGGTGGCAAGGTTGAGTTCGGTCCGCTGACGTACACGACCGAGTCGCTTGCCAAGCTGGTCGAGGAAGACAAGGCGTCGTTTGACGCTAGCTCAGACAAGCCCACGTGGACCATTCGCTACATTGCTGCCGAGCAGACCGGCGAGCTGCCTGCGGGCGTGAGCACTACCACGGCGGCAATTGACGTATATGTGACCGTTGTCGACAACGGCGATGGTACCCTGACGGCGACGGCTGTCTACGGCGATGCCGGCAACGAGTTTGTGAACGCCTACACTGCCGCGCCTGTCGAGGTATCACTTGTGGGCAAGAAGAATCTGCAGGTTCCTGATGGCCTGACCCCGGCTGACATTGCCGGCAAGTTCACCTTTACCGTGACCGGTGAAGAGGGCGCACCCATGCCCACGAACGCGAGCGCGACCAATGATGCCAAGGGCAAGGTCGACTTTGGCAAGATTACCTTTACGCTCGACGACCTTAACAAGGCTCTGGGCGAGAAGCCCGAGAAGCGCGAGCACACCTTTACCTACACCGTGACTGAGTCCGGCGAGGTCGCTGGCGTGACCAACGACGCCAACGCCACGCGCAAGGTTTCCTACACCGTGACCGATGACGGCAAGGGTAATTTGAGCGTATCCCACAAGCCAGACGGCGATGTGGCATTTACGTTCACCAATGCCTATAACGTGAAGCCTGTCGAGGATCGGATTACCGCGACCAAGGTCCTGACCGGCCGCGACATGGCTGAGGGCGAGTTCTCCTTCGAGCTCGTCGAGGGCGAGGGCAAGGACGTCAAGGTCGTTGCCACCGGCAAGAACGCCGCCGATGGCAAGATCACGATGAGCCCCATCGAGTACACCAAGGCCGGAACGCACGCCTATACGCTGCGCGAGGTCAAGGGCGGAACCACCAGCAAGGGCATCACCTACAGTGACGCCAAGTACACCATCGAGACCACCATCACGGACAACGGCGACGGTACGCTCAGCGCCACGCATGTTCTGAAGGACGTCAAGGTTGCCGAGTTCAAGAACTCCTACAACGTGACCCCCAAGAGCTCCAGCGTCACCGACCTGATCACCGCGGACAAGGTCCTGGACGGGCGCGACCTCAAGGCTGGCGATTTCCGTTTCGAGCTCGTCGAGGGCAATAACGTGGTCGCCACCGGTACCAACAATGCCGACGGCAAGATCGTAATGGATCCCGTCACCTACACTGCGGCTGGCGAGCACACCTACATACTGCGCGAGACCAAGGCCGGCACCACCGAAAACGGCATTACTTACAGCACCGCTGAGTACACTATTGTGACCACCGTCAAGGATAACAACGATGGCACCCTCAGCGTGGAGCACAAGCTGCAGAATGTTGACAAGGCGACCTTCGAGAACGCCTACACCGTAACCCCCAAGAGCTTCAGTGTTACTGATCAGATCACGGCGACCAAGGTCCTGACCGGGCGCGATCTCAAGGAAGGCGAGTTCTCCTTCGAGCTCGTCGAGGGCAACGATGTTGTCGCCACCGGCAAGAATGACGACCGCGGCAAGATCAAGATGAGCCCCATCGAGTACACCGCTGCCGGCAAGCATACCTACATGCTGTGCGAGGTCCCGGGCGACGCCAACAACGGCATCACCTACGACGGCAAGACCTACACCATTGAGACGACCATCACCGACAAGGGCGACGGCACGCTCGAGGCGAAGCATGTCCTGAATGGAGCCGACGAGGCGAAGTTCAACAACAGCTACAAGCCGAATCCTGACGAGTTCAGCGTCACCGACCAGATCACCGCGAATAAGGTCCTGACCGGACGCGAGCTTGCTGCCGGCGAGTTCTCCTTCGAGCTCGTCGAGGGCGACAAGGTCGTCGCCACCGGCACCAACGACGCCAGCGGCAACATCACGATGGGCGCCGTGAAGTACGCCAAGCCCGGCAAGTACCCCTACACGCTGCGCGAGGTCAACGGCGGAACCACCAGCAAGGGCATCACGTACAGCGACGCCAAGTACACCATCGAGACCACCATTACCGACAACGGTGACGGTACCCTCAGCGCTACGCACGAGCTGAAGAGCGCCACGCCTGCGACCTTCAAGAACACCTACAGCGTGACCCCGCTCGATGCAGAGCTCGACTTTGGCCTGAGCAAGGCCATTGACGGCCGCGAGTGGACGGATGGGGACGAGTTCAGCTTTACCATTACCGCCCCCGATGGCGCCCCGCTCCCCGATCCTGCGACCGTAACCGTGAGTAAGCACGATGCGAAGGACGGCATTGCCGCCATCAAGTTCGGCAAGATTCGCTACACGGCCACCGGAACCTACAAGTACGAGATCCACGAGAACGCGGGCAGCACGGTCGGCATGACGTATGACGCGCATGTCGCAACCGCCGAAGTGACCGTGACCGAGAACGGCGATGGCAGCCTGACCGCCAACGTCACCAAGAAGGAAAACGGACGCTTTACCAACACGTACCGCACTGAGCTTAACTACACCGCTGCCGGCGGTCTGTGGCTCAGCAAGTATCTGGACGGCCGCCCCATGACTGAGGGTCAGTTCACCTTTACCGTGACACCTGCTGACGACGCTTCGGCTCGCGCGCTCGGTCTGCTGCCCGGGGCTAATAGCTTCAAGTCTCCCGCAGCGGCAGAGGCAACGGTCGGACTGATCGACATTCTGGCTGGTCGTGAGGTTATATTTACGCAGGCTGACGCCGGCAAGACCTTTACGTACACCGTGGCCGAGAAGAACGACGGCCAGCCCGGTTACACCTACGACGACGCCGTGCGCACGGTGACGATCGCCATCGCCGACGACACCGCCGGCACGCTCACTGCTACGACGACCGTTTCCGGCGGTCCCGAGGGCACGCATGAGACGGTCCACAAGAGTGGCGAGAACAAGGTCGAGAAGGCCCTGGTGCCGTTCCACAACAGTTACAGCGCTACGACCAACACGCCTGGCGGCACCGCCGCTCAGGTCGTTGCCACCAAGACTCTGACCGGCCGCCCGATGGCCGACGGCGAGTTCTGGTTCGGCATCGCCTATCAGGGTGAGCTTGTGGCATACGAAAACCTCAAGCCCAATATCGGCGGGCACGTGAGCTTTGATACGCTGCACTACGACACTAAGATGCTTGCTAATCTTGAGGCTGCTGGGCTTGCCTATCGTACCGACAAGGACGGTAAGCTTGCCTGGACCATTAACTACACGGCCTACGAAGATTTATTCGGGCTGCCGAATGGCGTTTCCGCTACAACGTGGAGCTTTGGCTTTAAGGTTATCGTCGTCGACAACGGTGACGGTACCCTGACGGCAACGGTCGACTACGGCGGCGTCGAGCCCTTGTTCGAGAACGTCTACGGCGCCGAAGCCGTCGATGCCGCGCTCACCGGCATTAAGAAGCTCCAAGCTGCCGAGGGCCTGACCCCGGCTGACATCACGGGCAAGTTCACCTTTACCGTGACCGCCGACGAGGCTAGTGCCCCGATGCCCGAGCGCACGACCGCAACCAACGACGTGGCTGGCAACGTGGACTTTGGCAAGATCCACTTTACGCTCGAGGACCTCAACCGCGCTCTGGGCGTGACGGACGATGCGACCGATAAGGCCGAGGCAGACGAAGCTGACGAAGCCGAGGCCGACGAGGCAGAGGCCGACGAGGCAGAGGCTGAAGAGGCCGACACCGATGCCAACGCCGACGAGCCCAGCGACGAGCCCGAGCCCGCAGCCCCCACCGCTCCGCGCTCGCACACCTTTACTTACACGGTGACCGAGTCCGGTAGTGCCCCTGGCGTGACCAATGACACCAACGCCACGCGCAAGGTTTCCTACACCGTGTCTGACGACGGTGCTGGGCATCTGAGCGTCAAGCGCGAAGGCGACGACGGTGCTGCCTTCACGTTTACCAACACCTACGGCGTGGCACCTACCGATTCGTCCGTGACCGATCAGGTCAAGACAGTCAAGCGCCTGACTGGACGCGACCTTGCAGCAGGCGAGTTCACGTTTGAGCTGCTCGAGGACGACGTGGTTGTCGCTAACGGCACCAACGACGCTAACGGCACCGTGACGCTGAGCCCGATTCGCTACGAGGCACCCGGCACGTACACGTACACGCTGCGCGAGGCTTGCCCCAACGCGCTCGGCCTGTACAAGGGCGTCACCTATGACGGCACGACCTACACCGTCGTGACCACCGTCTCCGACAACGGCGACGGCACGCTGACCGCGACGCACAAGCTCGAGGGAACCACCGAGTCGGCTGGCTTTACCAACAAGTATCACGCCATGCCCACTCAGGTCTCCATCGGCGCCATCAAGGTGCTTGAGGGACGCGAGCTCAAGAAGGACGAGTTCAGCTTTAAGCTCGTTGGCGAGGGCATCGAGTCCACCGTCACCAACGATGCCGACGGCAAGATCAACTTCGACAAGTTCGAGTACGACGAGCCTGGTACGTACGTCTACACCATCGCCGAGGTCAAGGGCGACGAGGTCGGTATGACCTACGATAAGTCCGTCTTTACCGCGACCGTCAACGTGGCCGATGACGGCGAGGGCGACCTCAAGGCGAACGTCGCCTTTACCAAGGGCGACAGGAGCGTCGAGGGTATCGTGTTCAACAACACGTACAAAAAGCCCGAGACGCCCGTGCCGACGTCCGATCCCGGCACGCCCAAGACCGTGACGAACATCGTCAAGACGGTCAAGGGTTTCCTGCCCACCACGGGCGACCAGCAGGCTGCCACTCTGCTTATGGCATTTGTCATCGCCATGGCCGGCGTCGGAGCCCTGGTCTGGGGTATCCGTAAGCGCTAGGTACGTCGACAGCGCCCGGGGCCAAAAGGCCCCGGGCGGCCGGCAGGGCTAAATCCCGACCTACTCCTACCCCCAGCCGCCACGGAGGCATCTCCCTCCTCCGTGGCGGCGCTTTTATGCGCCGGGGGCGCGCCACGAAACCGGCCCATCTACTACGTTTAGCCCCTTACCCCCAACCATGCCAAAAAACGCGAAAACAAAACCGCAGGTAGAACGCCTGTGGTTTTGTTCAAAACGAAGGTATGGTCAGGGGTATCGCGTCAAACGTAGTAGATGGGCCGATTTCGTGGCGAGCGGTTCCGGCTGATCCCTTGGGGACGGAGGAAAACGGATCATTTTGGTCCCGCGAGGCTGGCGGAGGCACTCGTCCAGGGCCGCCCGAACAAAACTATGCCGGTTTACGGGGCTGAGTTACGAGTCCCCAACCATGCCGATATTCGTGAAAATAAAACCGCAGGTAGACGAGCCGTCATTTTGCAGAAAACGCGGGTATGGATGAGGGTCCCGACTTCAGCCCCGTAATCCGGCATAATTTTGAAATGGCATTAAATCGGTGACAGCCATTTTGTTATGCTGTAGCGGTCGGCCGTTGGGTAATTACCCTCGCAGGTAGGCGATGGCGATCTGCGTGCGGTTGCGCAGGCCCATCTTTGCCAGGATCGAGCTGATGTGGTTGCGCACGGTGCCTTCGCCCATATAGGCTGTGGCGGCAATCTCCTTGTTGTCGAGGCCACGGGCGATGAGCTCGGCGACTTCGAACTCGCGGTCGGTCAGGCCGGCAAAGGCCGCGGGCCGGCGGGGCGCGTCGGCTTCGGTGCCCGCCCCATCAAAATCGATATCCTCGATCGCCTTGCCCTCGAGCACGCGTTTGCCATCCATGACCTGTGCCAACGCCGGCGGAATGGCGGCGACATCGGTCTTGATCAGGTAGCCGCGGGCGCCCAGTTTAAGCGCCGACACAATGTACTCGTCATCCGAGAATGTCGTCAGAAACACCACGCGCGCCGTGGGGTCGCGCTCAAGGATTTCGCGTGCCGCCGAAAGGCCGTCGCGTCCCGGCATCTGAATGTCGAGCAGCGCGATGTCGGGTGCGTGCTCGGCGTAGAGCGCCACCGCATCGTCGCCGTTGGCACCGGTATCCACCACTTCGATCTGCGGCTGGGCGCCCAGGATAATCTTGAGCGAATCGACCACCAAGCGGTCGTCGTCGACAACTATGAGCCTCATCGGGCGTCATCTCCTTGCTGTTTGGGGACGGTGGCAAACACGCGCCAGCCGGGGGCGCCGGCGCGCAGGCCGGCGGTGAAGGTTCCGCCAAGCGCCTCGACGCGCTCGCGCATGGAGGCGAGCCCCATGCCTTCTACGACGTTGCTGCTGCTCGCCGGGGTCGCGTCCGCGCCATCATCGGTAACGATGAGCTGGTAAAACGACGGATGCTCCATGCACCGCACGGTAATGGTTTTGGCATGGGCGTGGCGCATGGCGTTGGAAAGCGCCTCGCGCAGCACCGCCGCAAAGCAGTTGGCGACGTTGGCGGGCGCATGCTCGGCCAAAACCTCAAGCTCAATCTGCGGACCGCTGTCCGAGCGCGCGCCTTCAACAATGCGTTCGAGCTGCACGGAAAGGTCGACGGCGTTGTCGTTGAGCGCGTGGACGCTGGCGCGCACAAGCTGGAGCGCCTCGTCAACCGTGCGTTTAACGTCGGCGAAATCGGCGGCGACGCCAGGCTCGTCGGCGTGGACCACGCGTAGGGCTTCGGCCTGCAGCGAGGCGCGCGTGAGCTGGTGCCCGACGTTATCGTGGATCTCGCGCGCGATGCGGGCGCGTTCGGCGAGCGTCGCGAGCTCGACTTCGTAGTCCTGGCGGTCGGCAAGGTCGCGGTTGCGCGCTTCGAGCGCGAGGGCTCGTTCTTGCAGCCCGTCGCGGGTACGGCGCATGCGCTGTTGCTCGCGCTCCAGCTGGGCGGTACGTAGCGATAGCAAGGTGGCGGCAACCGAAAGGATGGCGGTCAATAGGAGCGTTCGGGTGGTGAGCGCGCCGGCGCGAAGGCTCCCGACGAGTGCGAAGACAAAGGCGATGCCAATTCCCAGCGCGGGCCAGGCGTGCTCGCGGCGCACGCGTCGCGCGATGTCATAGAAGGCGAGGGGCGCAAACGGCATAAGCGACGGCGCAAAGACGGCTACGATGACGTAGGCGTAGCTACCGGCCTCGCTGACGTGACGGGTGCGTTCGCCTTGCGCGACTTCGGCCAAGGCGGCGATGATGACGCCAATGCAAAACGCGGCGACCAAGCGAGCATCCACAGCAAGGCCTAAGGCGGCCGCGATGCAGCACGCCAGCACGATCGATTTGTCGAAAAGCCTGTTCATACGGGTATTGTACGCGATGCCGCGCATGGGGGAGGCGCCACCCGGAGCAACCGTGACATTCCTCCCACGCGGCAAAGCGGGGACGTCGGCAGGCCGCACGGCCAAGTTCCGTACTCGTGACAAAGCTCACTGGCGCGCGCTGGCGGCTCCTGCGATGATGCAATCGTACCGGGCCGCAATCAACAGAAGGGCCGCCTCATGACAGATATCGTCCGCGTCGAAAACCTCGTCAAGCGCTACGACGACCTTATCGCGCTCGACCACTTTAACCTCAGCATCGCCCCCGGCGAGATCTTTGGCCTGCTGGGCCCCAACGGCTCGGGCAAGACCACGTCCATCAACTGCATCCTGCAGCTGCTCGCCTACGACAAGGGCACCATCGAGCTGTTCGGCGAGCCCATGACGCCCGCCCGCTACGACCTCAAGCGCCGCATCGGCGTGGTCCCGCAGCAAGTTGCGGTGTTTGACGAGCTTACCGTGCGCGAGAACATCGACTATTTCTGTAGCCTCTACGTTAACGACCGCAAGCGCCGCCGCGCGCTGGTGGACGAGGCGATCGACTTTGTGGGCTTGGGCGACTTTACCAAGTTTCGCCCCGGCAAGCTCTCGGGCGGCCTGGCGCGTCGCCTCAACATTGCCTGCGGCATTGCGCACAAGCCCGAGCTCATCTTCTTTGACGAGCCTACGGTGGCAGTCGACCCGCAGAGTCGCAACGCCATCCTGGAGGGCATCTGCCGCTTGCGCGACGAGGGCGCCACGGTGGTGTATACCAGCCATTACATGGAGGAAGTCGAGCAGATTTGCAGCCGCATCATGATCATGGACGGCGGCCGCGTGCTGGCGCAGGGCACCAACGACGAGCTCAAACGCATGATTCAGATGGGCGAGCGCGTGACCGTCGAGGTGGGCGCCGTCGAGCCAGCCACGGTCGAGCGGCTGCGCGCCCTCGAGCACGTGCTCAGCGTCGAGCTGTCCGGCGGCGAGCTCGTCTGCACCTGCGAAGCGAGCCCGCACAATTTGGTCGACATCCTCGACACGCTGCGCGCCGCCGATGTGGCGCTCGGCCGCGTGTGGAGCGAGCCGCCGACCCTCAACGACGTGTTCCTCGAGATCACCGGCCGCGAGCTGCGCGACTAGGGGGCAGCCATGTTCAACACCATTATCATCACGGTCAAAACGCTGCTGCGCCGGCCGAGCACGTGGGTCTGGGGCGCCCTCTTTCCCATCGCGCTTTCCACGATGTTCATGTTTATGTTTGCGAACCTGAGCTCCGACGGCACGGTCGACCCGGTGCCGGTTGCCGTCGTGGCGGACAAGGTCTGGGACGCTTCGACCTTTAAGGATGTGGCGACGTCGCTTGCCAAGGAAGGCGACGACCAGCTGCTCGAGATCCACGAGCTCGACGACGCAGCCGATGCGAACCGTGCGCTCAAGGCCGGTGAGGTCGCGGGTATCTATACGGTCGACGCTGCGGGCACGCCCAAGCTCACACTGCTATCGAGCTACGACAGCTCGCGCGCATCATCGGTGCTCACCGATCGCAGCATCCTGGAGACGGTGGCAAGCTCGTATACACAAAATGCCGAGCTCATGTCCCAGATTGCCCAGGACAACCCGGCGGCGCTCGCCGACCCCGAGGCGGTTGCGCGCGCCCTGTCGCTCGAGGGCGGCACCCGCCGCGTAAGCCTGACACGCACCACACCCGACGGCACGGTCATCTACTATTACGCGCTCTTTGGCCTGGTCGCGATGATGTCTGCCGAGTTTGCCGCCTTGAGCGTCATCGACCTGCAGCCCAATCTGTCGGGTCTTGGCGCGCGTCGCTGCGTGGGCGGTCTTTCCAAAACGGCGTCGCTGGCCGGTATCTTTGTGGGCTCGTGGCTGGTCTCCTTTGCCTCGATGGCGATCGCGATCGGCTACGTGCGTCTGGTCGTGGGCGTCGACTTTGGCGGGCGCGAGGGGCTGTGTTTGGTGGGCGGCGCCGCTTCCGCGCTTGCCGCCACAGGCCTGGGACTCTTTGTGGGCACGCTTCCCGTTAAGGGCGGCAAGGCGTCCAAGTCCGGCATCCTCACGGGCTTTGCTACCACGTGCGCCCTGCTCGCCGGCCTCTACGGCGAGCCGGCGATGGCGCTTGCCGACGACGTCGCCCGCGCCTGCCCGGCCGAGTGCTGGCTCAACCCCGTCAAGCTCATCTGCGACATGTTCAACCGCCTGTATTTCTTTGAGGACCTGGGCCCCTTTGTCGTTCGCGCCGGCGCGCTGGTCCTTATGGCGTTGCTGTTCGTTGCCGCCGCCACGCTGACCTTTGGAAGGAGCCGCTATGAGCACCTTTAAGACTGCGCTTCGCATGGCGCTGGCGCACCCGTTCTACCTGCTCATCTATACGGTGTTCATCTCGCTCATGGGCGTATTCATCGCGGCATCGGTGAGCTGGAACTCGTCGCAGCTCACCGAGTACGAGCCCTACGATGCCAACGTGATCGTGGTCGACCGCGACGACAGCGACCTTTCGCATGCGCTCACCAAGCACCTGGGGTCGCGCTTTGAGTTGGTCACGGGCGTCGGCGACGATACCTACGATCTTGCGGACGCGCTCTCCAAGAGCAACAGCGCCAAGGGTAGCGCCGACTGCGTGTTCTTTATCCCGGAGGGGTTTGAGAACGACCTGGTCGCGGCCGCCCGCGCGGGGGAGGCCCTGCCCAAGCTCGATGTGACCTACGGTGCCGGCACCATGGCGGCGGCGCTTTCGTCTGCTGAGGCCTCGCGCTGGATTTCGCTCGCGGGCGCTGCAGCGGCCCTAGAGCCCGCCGCCTCTAATGGTAGCGTCGCCAAGGCCGCCGAGCATGCCGCCGCCAAGCGCGCCGAGGTCCAGATTGAGCAGGTCAGGGTCGACTCGACTGCTGCCGCCACGCTCGAGTCGTACTTCAACTTTGGCGCGTACGCGATTATCTCGTCGGTCATCGTGTCGGTGGGGCTGGTGTTCTCGGGCATGAACGAGCCCGAGCGCGTGCGTCGTATGGATGCCGGCCCAATCTCCGAGCGCCAGCGTTCGCTTGCCGTATTTGCGGCCGCTGCCGTGCTCACCGTCTGTATCTGGTTTGTGTCGAGCATGATGGGTGTCGTGGGCTTTGCCGGCGCGGTCGCCGAGGTCGGCGTGGGCCGTGTGTGTCTGGCGCTGGCGGCGACGTTTGCCCTGGCGTGCACGCCTCTGGCCGTTGGCTTTGCCCTTTCGAGCCTGGGTGCGCGCGAGGAGCTGCTTAACGGTGTGGGCAACCTGCTCGGCATGCTCATGACGTTTTTGGGCGGCGCTTGGATGCCGCTGTCGCTGATGGGCTCGGCCGTGCAGACGGTGGCGCACTTTGTGCCGACGTATTGGGTGAACGATGCGATTGGCAAGGCGCTCGCTTCGGATCTGACGTCCACCGTGTTGGGCGACATCGCCTGCGACCTGGGCGTCACCGCGCTCTTCGCCGCCGCCATTGCCGCCGTAGGCCTGGCCCTCTCACGCGCCAAATCCCGCGCCTAGTCTGAAATAAATCCTAGGCCTCGCCCCAAAATAGTTCGCCAAGGTTTACTATTACGTTCATAAAGTAGTACGAGGCTAACAATGGGGGATACCATGGCAACGCAGGAAGCCTACGTCCAGGTTAAGGATCTCAAAAAGCACTACGGCGACGGTGATGCGCGCCTGACGGTACTCGATGGCATCGACGCGTCCATCAACCGCGGCGAGATCTGCGTCATGCTGGGGCCCTCGGGCTCGGGCAAGTCGACCTTTCTCAACCTGATCGGCGGCCTGGAGGATGCTGACGGCGGCTCCATCATGGTGGACAGCTGCGACCTCACGGTGCTCAAGCCTGCCGACCTGGGCGAGTATCGCCGCCGTGAGCTGGGCTTTGTCTTCCAGTTCTACAACCTGGTGCCCGACCTCACCATCAAGGAGAACATCGAGGTCACGGCGCACCTGTCCAAAAACCCGCTCAATGTCGACGACCTGCTGCGTTCGCTGGGCCTTTACGAGCACCGCAACAAGTTCCCGCGCCAGGTCTCGGGCGGCCAGCAGCAGCGCTGTGCCATCGGCCGCGCACTCGTCAAAAACCCGGGCCTGCTGCTGTGCGACGAGCCCACGGGCGCGCTTGACTATAAGACGTCCAAGGAAATCTTGCAGCTCATGGAGGATGTCAACCGCACCTACGGCTGCACCATCATCATTGTCACCCACAATGCCGCCATCGCGCGCATGGCCAATCGCGTGCTGCGCCTGCGCGACGGGCACATCGTCGAGGATGAGCTCAACGAGTCGCCCGTCGCGGCCGCCGAGCTCGATTGGTAGGCGGCGCCATGACACCTCTCGCAAAACGTCTCCCGCGCGAGCTGCGCCGCAATATCGGCAAGTACCTGGGCATCTTTTTGCTTATGTGCGGAAGCATCGCTCTCACCTCGGGCTTTTTGCTCGCAGCGCATTCCATCGGCTGCCTTATCGACGACATGCGCGATGCGTACACGATTGAGGACGGCCGCGTGACCACCTCCTTCGAGGCCACCAAAGACCAGCTCAAGGCGGCCGAGGATGCAGCCGGCGGCGTCGGCGGCGTTACGCTCTACAAGAATTTCTCCATCGACGCCATCATCAAAAAGACCGCCGGCGACGACGGCACCAAGCGCACGCTGCGCACCTATGCGCACCGCACCAAGGTCGATATCGCGTCCTACTGTGAGGGCAAGGAGCCCAAGACGGACGATGAGGTAGCCATCGACCGTGTCTTCGCCACCAACAACGACCTCGCCGTGGGCGATAAGCTTGAGCTTGAGGGCCGCACCTACATCATCTGCGGCATCATGACCCAGCCCGATAGCCAGGCGCTGTTCCTCAACAATTCGGACTTTACGGTGAACACCATCACGTACGGCGTGGCCGAGGTCACCGATGGCGGCTTTGCCGCGCTCGAAGATGCTGGCGGCGCACCCGCCTACACCTACTCCTTCACCTTTACCGATCGCGACCTCCCCACCGCGGACCGCATCGACGCCGAGCAAGATATGGTCGAGGCACTGACCGACGCCGGTGCGCGCGTGGACGATCTGATCGACGCCGATTCCAATCAGGGCATTGGCTATGCGCGCGACGACGTGGACGGCGACTCCATGATGTGGATGACGCTGCTCGACATTATCATCGTGATCATGGCGTTCGTCTTTGTGGTCCTTACCGACGCCACCATCGAGGAGGAGAGCGCCATCATCGGCACGTTGCTCGCCAGCGGCTATCGTCGACGCGGGATCGTGCTGCACTACCTTGCGCTTCCCGCTATCGTGGGCGTGGTCGCGGCGCTTTTGGGCACTGCGCTCGGCGTTGTGTTCTTTACCGAGCCCATGCGTAGCCTCTATTACGGTTCGTACAGCCTGCCGCCCTTCCAGGTGTACTGGAGCTGGGAGATCTTTGTGAAGTGCGCCGTGGTTCCCGCCGCCGCGCTCATCCTCATCACGCTGGTGGGCCTGCTTCGCAAAATGGGCAAGACGCCGTTGCAGTTCCTTCGTCACGAGGCGAGCGGCAAATCGGGCACCAAGCGCGGCTTGCAGCTGCCGGAGCGCATGGGTTTTGTTTCCCGCTTCCGCCTGCGCATCTTCCTGCGCAACCTGGGCAACTTCGCCACGCTCTTCGTGGGCATT
>UQOJ01000013.1 GCA_900542635.1 uncultured Collinsella sp. | reverse complement strand
ACGAGATTCGCCTTAGTCTCGTGGGCTCGGAGATGTGTATAAGAGACAGCAAGAACGCCGACGAACTGTTCGACTACGAGGCAAAGTGGAATGCCAGTTTTGAGTGGACCGAGAACGATCCCGTCAAGTACAACGGCAAGACCTGGCGCAACGCTTCCTACACTCATTCGGGCGGCGTGACGACCGAGTACTTCACCGAGGCGGGCGGCGGCAGCGTCTACGTGCGTATCGACAACGTCGAAGAGCACAAGGACGCCGTCGAGACCATGATGAAGTCCCTTGAGTTTGCCGACGACATCGCCGAGGCCAAGACCGAGGCCATGGACGTCATGCTCGATGATATCGAGATCAAGCGCTAAACGACTGGCGAGCGCAACGGGAAACACGGTCGCAGTGCAAACAAGCGACGGTACCCCAGCGCTTCGTACCCAGGGAGGGCCGGTAAACCGACCCTCCTTTTCTTATGCCGATAGCCGGCGAACGCGAGGGTGCCGGGCGGCAAAACCACCCCCAGCGCGGTAGCAGCACAAATAGACAAGCGCCCCAACGCGTCCGCCCGCCGATTTATGGCGCCGCGCAGACAATTAAGCCAACACGTTTAGACATCCAGGCAGTATAGTGAACAAAATGAGTGCATAACCGCACCCTGCGAACGGAGGAGTTATGACCGAACACCACGCCATCAGCCGTCGAGCATTCACGTTGGGCCTAGGACTCGCAGCATTGTCGCCATTTGTAAGCCTGCCCGAAACCGCGGGATTGGGCCTTCCCATGCGCGCGGCATTTGCAGAGGACACGCCCACACCGGCGGCCAACCTCGACAAGTTCGTCATTCGCCTTCGCCCCGCGGGCTATTTTCGCACCGCGAGCGTCAACGAAGACGGCAACGTCATCGGCAACGTCTGCCACCTATTTAATGACGGCACGTCCAGCAAGCTCATCCTTGAGCACGTAGAGACCGATACAGAAAATACAAATTGGTATGCCATCCGCACCCTGCTCAATTTCGAAGAGCACAAGAAGACGGGCTACAGCATTTGGTCGGTCGATGGCGACTCGGACAAAGATGGAAAGGTCATCCACGTATGGAGTGGCGAGCACGACGACAAGCCCAGCCGCTCTTTTGCGTTCGACCGCCAGTCAAACGGAACCTACATCATCCGAGACCGCACAAACGAGAAAAAAGACATTAATTACCTGGCCATAGAAAAGGACGGCAAAGACCAAGACAACAACAAGATCTGCCACAAGAGGAAGAGCATTCCGTGGGAGCTCGAACTTGTCGGTTACGACAAGGGCGAGATCAATACCACGGTTAGAAGTATCGACTGGATCACGTATAGCAGCTACGTCGACGGACCATGCTGGATGAAATACGTCGACGGCAACAAATACCTCGACGAGCTGAGCATCCCGGGCACGCATGATTCAAGCACTTGCAGCGTCGACAACGACACCGAGCCCCAAACCTCGCTTGCAAAGTGCCAGCAGGATTACATCCCCACGCAGCTGCTCGAAGGCATTCGCTATTTTGATATCCGACTTGGAAAGAACAACGAGAACGGCGACCCCGGCATCGACCATGGAATATGCTACCTGCTCAAAAAAGACGGGGGCTTTATACATCTCTCCGATGTCATCGGTTACTTCAAAACATTTTTGAACGAAAACCCGTCAGAAGCGCTCATCATGCTGGTGTCACGAGGCAACGACGAAGCCACCGACGACAGTGTTACGACGGCTTTCGCCAATGTTATGGACAATAACTCCGATCTGTTCTATACGTCGAGCCATGTCCCCACACTGAACGAGGTGCGCGGAAAGATCGTCCTGCTGCGTCGATTTAAACTCGCCGGCGACAGTGTAGACGGCCACACGTGGGGCCTCGACCTCACCGAATGGGACGACAAAATCAAGGCGCATTCCGGAAAGTCCATGTGCCTCGTGAAATACGAGCAAGGCTTTGAGGCTGCGGGCAATACGAGCGACAAAGAGCCCTATAGCACAGCGGTATATGCCCAAGACCATTACAGCTGCACGGGATCCAGTAAGATCGACTGGGTCGATATGGCCCTGAAGGCGGCGGCCGAGTTCGAGCCCAGCACCGTAGATATCACTGCCGCGGACGGGACAACGGTGCAGGCAACGGAGCGCTGCTGGTTTATTAACTACACTAGCTGCACGCAAAACAATCCTTTTACCGCGGCACGAGTGGTCAACGAGCACCTGTACAAGAGCTCGTATATAAACAACACCGGAAATGAGAGCACAAAAGAGGACTGCCTCAAGCACATTGGCATCATCGCATCCGACTTTGTCGATGCGGCACTGGCACGGAGCATCTACCAGCGCAATTACAATTACGATACGCAGCACAAGCAGACGGCTTCGTGCTACCTCCCAGCCCGCATGCACATGACATATGGCGACTCGCTGAGCGACGCCTCGCTCCAGGACGGCAAGACCGTTGGCGAGGGTCATTTCCGCCTCGTCGACAGCAGCAACGTACTCAACGTGGCGGCTTCGGGCCATGCGTTTGCCATCGAATATGTGGATGTCGACGCCTTGGGCAACGAGACCGTTACGGAGCTGCGGGGCTCCGTGCCCATCGATATCGATCCACGCGCGCTGACACCCCACTTTGAGGGGCTCGAAGGCCTTAAGGCCGGTGAGGATGTGCGCGCCAAGGTCACGGCGCTGCTCGACGGCAAGCTCGAAAACGATGCCTGCACAGCCCAACTCGAGTTTATGCACGATGCAAACGGCGCTCCGGGCGCGGCGATGGCCGAGGGTGAGGCATTTGCCGCAGGGACGTATTGGGTGCGTGCGAAAGGCCTGTTGGGCGACGCGGCGCAAAACTACACGCTTGCCACCGACGGAGCCGCAAGCTTTACTGTGACGACTTCGGGCAACGCGGGCGACACCGGCAACGGCACCGGCGGCGGCAACGGCAACAATGCCAACACGGACAGTGCCGACAAGAACGGCAAGGGCAACAAGAGCAAGGACTCGGGCGAGAAGCTCGCCGGCACGGGCGACGGCTCTGGCATCGCCGCCGGGCTCGCCGCTGCCGCCGTAGCGACAACGGTCGCCGGCGCGGCAATGCTTGTTAACGACCGCGAAGGCAACGGAGGTGTTGACGAGTAGGCCATCCGGCCCTTTTGGACACATCGATTTGATGAGGGGCGCAGAATACCATTCTGCGCCCCCGATTTTTACCGTGACCCGAACGCCGCCATAGGCTACATCACCATGTTCAGCGCGTTAACAAACTCCTGGGCCTTCGCACGGCTGCTCAGGCTAAAGACGCAAGCGGTCAACAGTCGATTGCGCAGAAAAACATCGCGGCCTTTGATTCTATTGACGCCCGTAATGTCCTTAAGATAGACAATCTCGGTGTGCTTGCCGCCGAAAGTGCCCTTCTTGAGCACCTCGATACGGTTGGGGTAGATCTTGACGTCTTTAAACCTACCCGAACCCTTGTCCTGGAACAGCAAAGTGTTGTTGTCCATACGTGTCACTACCATAGGGTTCGTTAAAACTGTCTCTATGGTCACATTTTAACCACCGCAAGGCTCCCATGCGAAGGTGCCAGACAACATAGCAATTCGTGTCCGCGCGAGGCTTTAAACTAAATCCGATAAAGATGCATTCCACAAGAGGAAAGTGGAGCGACAGTGATGGGCGAACTGGTAAACCGTGAAGAATCGGCAATCGTGCCCGAAGGTTTTTACAAGCAGGTCCCCTCGATTCTCAACGCCGCTCGCGACAAGGCCTATACCGCCGTTAACTTTGCGATGGTTGAGGCATATTGGGAGATCGGCAAGAGCATTGTTGATGCGCAGGGCGGAGAGGGGCGCGCAGCATATGGAGAGGCATTGATTGCAGGCCTCTCCAGAAGGCTTACCGCGGATTTCGGAAGAGGCTTTGGCATCGCAAACCTTCGCAATATGCGTCAGTTCTTTCTTGCGTTTCCAATTCGCGACGCACTGCGTCCCGAATTGAGTTGGACACATTATCGCAGGTTAATACGCATTCCTGACCCCGAAGCTCGCACCTGGTACATGAACGAATGCGCCGACTCTCGTTGGAGCACGCGCCAGCTCGAACGCCAAATCAATACCATGTTCCGCGAGCGCCTTCTTGCCAGCAAGGACAAAGAGGCCGTCGCTCAGGAAATCCAAAAGAGCGCGACGGCTCGTCGCCCCGAGGACATTATCCGCGACCCATATGTGCTGGAATTTTTAGGCTTCTCGGACGACGCTGCGTTTCGCGAGAGCGATCTAGAGCAAGCGCTCATCACGCATCTTCAAAAGTTCCTGCTGGAGCTTGGCCGTGGCTTCGCTTTCGAGGCGCGCCAAAAGCGCATCACCTTTGATGGGCGCCATTTCTATATTGACCTTGTTTTTTACAACTATCTGATGCGCTGCTTCGTGCTCATCGACCTTAAGACGGACGATCTTACGCATCAGGACCTGGGCCAGATGCAAATGTATGTGAGCTACTACACGCGCGAGCTCATGAACGAAGGCGACAATCCGCCCATAGGCATCGTGCTCTGCGCGGACAAAAGCGATTCGATCGTCGAGTACACGCTGCCCGAAGACAACGACCAAGTGTTTGCCGCCAAATACCTGCCGTATCTTCCAAGCAAGGAAGAGCTGGCGCGCGAACTAAGCGCCGAGTACCGCGCCATCAACGAAGCGACCAATGGCGAAACGCAAGGGTAGCAGCACGTTGCGACCGAAACCACCGCAGCCGTCGCAGGCGCACTCGCGGTTGCGATGCACGCTACAAAACAATACCGGTCATGGACGCCGGCAACGACATTCTAGCTGTGGCTGGCGAGCGTGACCTGACAGGCAAAGACGCGGCCTTCGTCTGATGTGGGCCCATTGGCTGCCACAGAAAAGGACCGGTTGCAGCCGGCCCTCAAGACACTTGCACCTGCGTTGCCCGCGCTTCCGAAGTGTGACTAACTGAGGAGCGGGTTCCGTGGCACAACCTGATCTTGCCCAGCGAGGCGGCCCTTTTGCAGCCGGTCCACCGTTTATTTACATCTACCCCCTGCCAAACTACCGGATGGCAGCCCCCATGCCTGCGAGCCGTCCCGTGCTGCGCTTCCCTACTTCCCAAAGATCGCAGCGAGCAAGCCCTTGCGTTTGGGCTTTTCTTCTCGGTAGGAACCCTCGGCAACCGCTGCAACCTGGCGCGGTTGCTCGCCGCCTCCACGGCGCACGATCTGGTACAGAAACGGCGACTTAACGTATTTGACCTCGATGGGCGTGGCATGCACGGTGCTCTCACCGGACAGATGCAGGCTCGGATTGAGCGGCGCCACGACGTGTGTTTCGCGCTTGTCACTAAACACCACCGCGGCCGCGCGGCCCGTCTGTCCGTTTACGGCAATGCGCACCTGCTCGCCATCGCGGCTGTCCGTCGCCGGACGATCGACAAAGTAGACCGGCACCATCACCAGGCCATCCTTATGCTTGCGGGCCTTGCGCGCCCAGGTTCGGATGCTCTTTTTATTGAGCCCCAGTACGGCCTCGGCATCGTTGCCCGCAACGTCGAGCGCCAACTTATCAATGACCACCTGGTCCTTGGTAGATGCATCGACGGAGACGACGCGGAAGTCGCCTTCCTGCATGGCGGGATCGAACGGACCGACCTTGGCAAAGTCCCACGGCTCCAAAATGCCCATGAGGCGAACGTCCAGGTAGTTTGCCCTGGGGTATGCCCAGTCGAGCACCTCGTAGTACACCAAGGTTTCCTTGCTCAGGCCCTTGCCCGGGAAGCTCGCCATCATGCGCAGGTCCGCCAGCGCCATGGGGAAATAGAAGAGCATCATGTCGTTTTGGATCGCATCTTCCACGTCGTGCCCGGCAAAGGCATCCGGGTACTGGCGCACCAGCTGCAGCGCGTTGGCACGTGCCTGCTGCGGCGAGATTTCGCAGGGAATACCCTGATCCGGCACATACTCCGCACCCACGCCCATGGTCAGACGCTTGCTAAACGTCCCCGGCTTGAGCAGGTCGGCAATGCCGATCTTGTTGCCGCAGGACGGGCACTCAAACACACGCTGCGTTGACTCGCCCTCAAAAGACGCTCCGCAGAAGGGGCAAGGAATGCTCACATGCGTGGCCTCTTGAAACTCCTGCGCCGTGCCGCGATCCTCCCACAGCAGATGTTCCAGGACCGACTGATTGCGCCAGTGCGAATTGAAGAAATACCAGTCCGGGTCCTCCGGGCGCTCGAGTTGCGACACATGCGTGAGCTTGAGCAGTCCATCCACCACCGTCAACGGCGTATGACGAATGCCCAAAGCGCTCTTGGGCTCCCCGGCATCCGCCTGCCACGGGATGACCGTTCCGCAATAGGCACACTCAAAGCTGCGCTTAGCCTGGTTCGAGTACATAGGGCCGCCGCAGTTTTGGCATTTAATGGCAAACATCTCGTCCATGGAAACGTCCTCCTTTGCACAGGGGCTGTCGACCTTAAGTATGTCGAGCAAACAGGCACATGCCCATACCCATGTGGCCCAAAATGGACCACCCAGGCAGACGTGAAGGCTCGCTCGTTAGTGCCGGCAGACCATTGCTGCATTTTCTGAGCATCGGTGCACGGCGCCCCTGTGCGAGCTACACTATCCCCTTAAACATGATTGTGAGGACGACCGCTATGCTATTTGTAAATCGGCTGGTACATACGCTTGTTCCCGGCAGCGAAAGCGAGCCGGTCGATACCTCCTGCCGCACCCGTGCCGGCTTTACCGCGAGCCTTATCTGCATCGGTCTCAACATCACGCTATGCCTCGCCAAGGGTATCGCGGGCCTGCTCGCCGGTTCCGTATCGCTTATCGCCGATGCCTTCAACAACCTCTCCGATGCGTCGAGCAACATTGTGAGCCTGCTCGGATTCCGCCTTGCCAGCCGCCCGGCAGACGAAGGCCACCCCTATGGCCACGGCCGCTACGAGTACCTTGCCGGCTTGTTCGTCGCTGTTCTGGTCTGCGCCGTTGGTATCAACCTGGTGCTCGAGTCTGCCGCCAAAATCATCAAGCCCTCCCCCACTTCCTACACGTTAGCCTCCATGGCGGCATTGATTGCATCCATGCTCGTCAAGCTCTGGATGGCGGCATTCAACCGCACGCTGGGTAACCGCATCGATTCAGAGACGCTCATCGCCACGGCGCAGGACTCCAAAAACGATGTCATCGCCTCGGGCTCGGTCCTGGTGGCGGCGCTTATTTCGCAGACGACCGGCTTTGACCTCGATGGCTGGGCAGGCCTGGGCGTGGGCATCTTTATCTGCGTCAGCGGTATGGGCCTGGTGCGCGACGCCATCAGCCCGCTGTTGGGGCAAGCGCCTGATCCCAAGCTCGTCCAGGCAATCCGTGACAAGATCATGTCGTATCCGCAGGTCCTAGGCACGCACGACCTGATGGTGCACGACTATGGCCCCGGTCGGCAATTTGCCAGCGCGCACGTGGAGATGCCCGGCGAGGGCGATGCCTTTGAGCACCACGAGATCCTGGATACCATCGAACACGACATCAAGCGCCAGATGGGCATCGGCATCACGCTGCACTGCGACCCCATCGCCACCGACGCCAACGACCTGCACAGCTGGGTCAAGCGCGGCGTGGCGCAAATCGATCCCGCGCTCTCCATCCACGATCTGCACGAGTACGACGGCTTCGTTTCGTTTGACCTGGTGCGCCCCGACGGCTTTGACATTTCCGACGAGAAGCTGCTGGAACTCGTCACGCGCATCGTGCACAAGCGCCGGCCCGACGCCGCGTGCGTCGTCACGTTTGACTCGGGCTTTAGCTCGCCCGAGCGTCCGGCCGAGCAGTTGTAGCCTGCTTAACAGCTAGTTTCCCTGCGCGCCCGAGATGCCGTTTTGCAGGGCGTTCCAGGCATCCGTCGCCAAGCCGCCCAAGTTCTGCGCGGTATCGCCCAGGTTTTGTGCCGTGTCGCCCAGCTCTTGCGCCTTGCCTCCCAACTCCTGTGCCTTGTTGCTCAAGTCCTCCAGCGTATTGGAGCTCGAGCTGTCGGTACCGCTTTGGCCGTCGGACGAGTTGCCCGAGCTGTTCTTATGCGTGAGCTGGATTTCGAGGTTGCCGCTGTCGTTATAGTAGGCAGAAGTAACGACCCAGTTGGCATCGATGACGGGCGTTGAGCCATCATCGGTCAGGACTACGGCGTTCGAAAGGTCGGCTCCGCGCGACTTGAGGAGCTTCTTGGCGTTGGACCAGTACTGCCCCGGGATATCGCTCAGATCGACGGTGCTAGACGAGGCGGACTCGGTTTGTTCGGCAGTGGTATCGGCCGTTGAACTCCCTCGCTTGTTGAGCATGCCCGACACGATGGCAAACACAACCGACAGCGCAAAGAAGATCGCCAGCACGATGAGGATCTTCTTGATCACGCTCGACGAACGCGACGGCTTCTTCTCCTCGTCCTCGCCATATTGCGGAATCGACTTGGGGTACTCGCGATACGGCTCGCGCGACTCGTAGCGAGGTTGCGCCGTGCGAGGCATATACGTCGTCTGCTGAGGCTGCGGAATGGGATTCTGCGGCAGGTCATCATAGGGATTCGGCGTCGAGGCGGCATAAGAATCCTGCGGCGCGTAATCAAACGGGTCTGCCGCCGCGTTGCCATAGGGGCTTTGCGAAGATGCAGCGTAAGGGTCCTGCGCCGCGTCGCCATAGCCCATAACTCGTGTGGGCTCGGCAGAAGGCTGCGTCGCGGCGAGGTCGACATAACCGGGATTGGGAACAACACGGGTCGCATCGGCGCTACCGCCAGCCCATGCGGAGCCGTACCCGCCCATCACGGTCGTCTTATCCTGGTCCATGCAACGTTTCCTTTCCGTCGCCTGTAAGCATCAAGTTATCCATGCATTCTACCCGCGCAAAAGCCTATGATGGGCAAAGCCCGTCGGTATCTACAAGACATGCGCGGGCTTAAGGATCAAAAAGCCCCGCCGTGCCTTGTGGGCGCGGCGGGGCGGGCTAGCAGCTATGGACAGCAGGTTTAGAACAGGCCGGTGATGTTGCCGTCGTTGTCGACGTCGATGTTTTCGGCCGCGGGCACCTTGGGCAGACCCGGCATGGTCAGAACACTGCCGGTCAGCGCGACCACAAAGTGGGCGCCGGCAGAAACCTTGAGCTCACGCACGGTGATGCGGAAGTTCTCGGGAGCGCCCAGGGCCTTGGCGTTGTCGCTAAAGCTGTACTGCGTCTTGGCGACGCACACCGGCAGGTTGCCAAAGCCATTCTCGCGCAGCTCGGCGAGCTGGCGCTTGGCGGCCGGCGTAAAGTCAACGCCGTCGGCGCGGTAGACCTTGGTGGCAACGGCCTCGAGGGCATCAGCGACATCAGCGCCGTCCTCATAGGCAAACTTGAGCTCGCTCGGCTGCTCAATCAGACGCATGACCTCATCGGCCAGGTCGAGCGCGCCCTCACCGCCCTTGGCCCAGACCTCGGAAAGCTTAACGTTGACGCCGAGCTTCTGGCACTCGGACTCGATGAGCGCAAGCTCGGCCTCGGTGTCCGTCGGGAAGCGGTTGATGGCGACCACACAGGGCAGACCATAAACGTTCTGGATGTTGTCGACGTGACGCAGCAGGTTGGGCATGCCAGCCTTGAGTGCCTCGAGGTTCTCCTCGTTGAGGTCGGCCTTGGCGACGCCACCGTTGTACTTCAGCGCACGAGCGGTCGCGACGACCACGACAGCGCTGGGGCGAACGCCCGTCATGCGGCACTTGATGTCGAGGAACTTCTCGGCGCCCAGATCGGCGCCGAAGCCGGCCTCGGTAATGGCGACATCGCCAAAGCGCATCGCCATACGCGTGGCCATGATAGAGTTGCAGCCGTGGGCGATGTTGGCGAAGGGACCGCCGTGGACAAACGCGGGCGTGCCCTCGAGCGTTTGCACCAGGTTGGGCTTGAGTGCGTCCTTAAGCAACGCGGCCATGGCACCCTGGGCCTTAAGGTCGCGGGCACGGACGGGCTCGCCGGCAAAGCTGTAGCCGACGACAATCTCACCCAAGCGTTCCTTGAGGTCGCTGATGCTCGTAGACAGGCACAGGATTGCCATGACCTCGGAGGCGACGGTGATATCGAAGCCGTCCTCGCGCGGCACGCCCTGGGCCTTACCGCCAATGCCGTCGATAACGTGGCGCAGCTGACGATCGTTCATATCGACGACGCGCTTCCAAGTGATGCGCTTAACGTCAATACCAAGCTGGTTGCCCTGCTGAATATGGTTGTCGAGCATGGCGGCCAGCAGGTTGTTGGCAGCACCGATGGCATGGAAGTCACCGGTAAAGTGCAGGTTGATATCCTCCATGGGGATGACCTGAGCCCAGCCGCCGCCGGCAGCACCGCCCTTAACGCCAAAGACGGGGCCGAGCGAAGGCTCGCGCAGGGCCACGGCACTCTTGACGCCGCGACGACGCAGGCCGTCGGCCAGACCGATGGTCGTGGTGGTCTTGCCCTCGCCCGCAGGCGTTGGGTTGATAGCGGTTACGAGGACGAGCTTGGCCTGGTGATCGGTCGGCTCGTTGAGCAGTGAATAGTCAACCTTAGCCTTGTCGAAGCCGTACGGAATCAGGTGCTTTACGTCGACGCCGGCGTTCTTAGCCACCTCGGTAATGGGCAGCGGCGTGACGGAACGTGCGATTTCGATGTCAGTAGGCATGGGCGGTCCTTTCGTTACCGAATGAGAAAAAGACCAATTCAGCATAGCACGGGCGCGCAATTGTAAAACACCCGTAACCGATGAATGGCGATATGTTTACCCGATGCCCAGCGATAGTCCAACAGCCCGCCAAAACATAGCGCCCTAAACGGTAGGTTCAATCCCCAGGTGCTCAAAGGTGCGAAGGGTCGCCTGACGACCCTGCGGCGTTCGGATCATCAATCCGCACTGCAGCAGATACGGCTCGTAGACATCCTCGAGCGTGCCCGGGTCCTCGCCTACCGCGCTGGCAAGCGTGGTCAAGCCCACGGCGCGACCGGAGAACGTCTTAGCGAGCGTCTCCAAAATGCGAATGTCCATCCAGTCCAAGCCAAGCTCGTCGATCTCGAAGAACTCGAGCGCCTGACGGCAAATATCGAGCTCGATGGGGCCGCTACCGCGCACTTGCGCATAGTCGCGCACGCGCTTGAGCAGACGGTTGGCAAGGCGCGGCGTGCCACGCGAGCGCGAGCCGATCTCGAGTGCACTGGGATGGTCAATCGTCACGCCCAAGATAGTCGCCGAGCGCGTCACAATCTGCGCGAGCTCCTCGACCGTGTAGTAATCCAGGCGATATGAAATGCCAAAGCGGTCGCGCAACGGGCCGGTCAACATGCCTGAGCGGGTCGTTGCCGCTACCAGCGTAAACTTGGGAATATCCAGGCGAATCGAGCGCGCTGCCGGACCCTTGCCAATCACGATATCGAGGGCAAAGTCCTCCATCGCGGGGTACAGGACCTCCTCGACCGAACGGTTGAGGCGGTGGATCTCGTCGATAAACAGCACATCACCCGGCTGCAAGTTAGTAAGGATGGCCGCCAGGTCGCCCGTGCGCGCAATGGCAGGGCCGCTCGTGGTCTTGATCTGAGCGCCCAGCTCGTTGGC
Organism: uncultured Collinsella sp.; assembly: GCA_900542635.1. Taxonomy (GTDB): domain Bacteria; phylum Actinomycetota; class Coriobacteriia; order Coriobacteriales; family Coriobacteriaceae; genus Collinsella. Next base: position 32,756 of record UQOJ01000013.1, on the reverse strand, counting down.
GATAACGGTGGCCAGCGTGGTCTTGCCCAGGCCCGGAGGACCCGAGAAAATCACGTGGTCGAGCGTCTCGCCACGGCTCTGCGCCGCTTCGATCAACACGCGCAGGCTCTGCTTGATATGCTCCTGGCCGCAGTAGTCGTCCAGGCGCTGGGGGCGCAAAGTGCGGTCGACATCGAGGTCCTCGGCCGTCAGCTCCGAGCCCACCATGCGCTCGCCGTGCGCCATGGATGCCGCCGGCGAGTTGCCGGGCGTCGCCCACAGGTCCTGAGAGTCATCGGCTTCCCACATCACGCATCCATTCCGAGTCGCTTAAGCGCCGCGCCGAGCAGATCCTCGACACGCATATTCTGCCCATCATACCCGCTCAGGGCAACATCGGTCTCCTGCGGGCTAAAGCCCATGGAAAGGAGTGCCGCACGGGCATCATCGATCGCCGAGGGAGCGGCAGCGGGCACGGGCATCGCAACCTGTCCGGGAATCACGTCGACCGGCACAAAGCCCTTATCCTTGGCAAAGGTGCTCTTGAGTTCCAGGATCAGGCGCTGAGCTGTCTTTTTGCCCACACCGGGTACCTTGGCCATGCCCTTGTCGTCCTCGGCCATCACCAGCGAATACAGCTGCCCCACGGTATAGGTGGAAAGCACGGCGAGCGCCAGGCGCGGGCCAACGCCCGAAACGGACACGAGTCGGTCGAACATCGTGCGCTCATCCTTTGAGGAAAAACCGAAAAGTGTCATGGCGTCCTCGCGCACCTGCATACGCGTGTAGAGGCGGACCTCGCCGCCGGGCGTCGGCAACGTGGCCGCAGTGCTGCCCGAGATGCCGAGCTCAAAGCCAACGCCCGACACATCGACGACAGCAGAGCTCATCGTGGACTCGACAAGCGTTCCGTGGAGCTGGGAAATCATCAGTATCCGGTTCCTCTCTGTTGATAGAACTCGCCACCGGTGAGGGCGCGGGTGCGGCTGAGATTTACGTGGCAGATGGCGCAGGCCAGGGCATCGGCGGCATGGTCGGGATGCGGGTCGTGGTCGAGCTGTGTTAGCGTGCGTACCATGTAGGCGACCTGCCGCTTGTCAGCGGCGCCGGTGCCCACCACAGCCTGTTTGATCTGCATGGGCGTGTACTCGCCAATCTCGAGCGCACATTCCGAAAGCGCTACGAGTGCAGCACCGCGGGCATGCGCCGTGGGGATGGCCGAGCGAACGTTAGCGCCAAAGTAAATGCTCTCGACAGCAGCCGTGTCGGGTCGATAACGCTCGACGACATCCTTAAGGTCGCGGGCGATATGCGACAGGCGCACCGCGAGCGGACTTCCGGCACTGGTCTCGATGCAGCCGTAGGCACGGCAGCGAACCTCGCCACGCCGCTCCTCGATAATCCCCCAACCCGTATGAGCCAAACCGGGGTCAATGCCCAAGATAACCAAGCCGACCTCCCCTCGCCACAAGCACAGCGCAAGACAAGGCCCCGCGCATCATTCACGAACGTCTGTTCTAGAATAACACAACCTGGGAAGCGTAAGCCAAGCAAGGTTGAATCGCAGGTTGAACATACGTCAGCGAGCGAGTCCCTGCCGTGGCAAGGTGTCGCGAAAGAGGAGCGCCGCGTACTTTTGTACGCAAGCGACGGTTTGAGCGGCAGATTGCCCGGCAGGGGCTCGCGCAGCGTCGACTCGTTACGCGGTTTGGTAAAACCGCGTAACCTTGGCCCCATCCCCAGTTTAGTTCTGCGAGAAGAATGGGAACTGTCGGGGATCAACCGGCGGATGCGGCATCGGCGTGCCCTGGGGCCCGCCTTGCGGTCCACCCTGACCGCCCATCATCTTATCGATGGCGTCCTGAACCTCGCCCTCGAACTTTTTCATTCCCTCGTGCAAACGACGCTGACCGTCCTCAGAGCGCAGCTCCTCCATTTGCTCGGGCGAAATACCCAGTAGCTCGCCCAGTACGCCCATCATCTCGTTTCGCACGCGCTCACTCGTATCCTCGTCAGCAAAACGGCGCACCTCGGCGCGCGCCAGCGAATCGACCGTCATACGCTCCTTGCCGTTAAGCCCCAGGTCGGACCACGCGAGCATATACGGCCAGGCACGCTCGGCAAACGAACGGGCCGAGACGATCGGCGCCGTCGGCAACATGCGACGGGAAGCCTCACCCTGTCGAACGAGCATCAGCAGCAGCGAGCAAGCCTCAGGCTTACCAGCGGCCATCGGGATGTCGTCGAAAGATCGATTGCGGTCCACATGCGCCTCGAGCGCGCCATCGACCTCACCCGGCTCAAGCCCGCCGAGCAGCTGTGCCGCACGGTCGAGCATATCGACCGGACCGTCGAGCGTCGAGAGCGCTTGCGCCAGCACGCGCTCCATACAATCTTCCACCGCGTTGAGTGTCACGAGCTCTTGGGGCACCACGGCAGACGTGCGGTTGCGCACACGCGCCACAAACTCAAGCGTCGACAGGTACACATCGCCAAAGGGCGCGTAATCGCCCTGGTAGCCGCCGCAAAGCGCCGGCGCCGCCAGCGCGTACTCGGTTTTGGACAACGGGCTCAGCGCCATCGCACCCAGCTCGAGCGCCGTGTCCTCCAGCATGAGGCCCAGCGTGCGCGAGCGCAGACGCTCGGCATCGCCCGCCGACACGTCGCGATCGAGCACACGCGCCGCATCCGGTGCATCGCGCTCGACAGTGCGAATGTGCAAACGTTCGGCGATGGCGCGGACGGCGGCACAGCGGACAGCCTCGGCCTCTTCCTGCGCCGGCGTAAAGATACGGTTACGCCCCAGCACCAGGCCAATCACATTGCGCGGGCCCAGAGCGTCGACGGCCAGCGCCGTCAGCAGGGACGACGGCAAGTCACCCTCGAGTGCCACCACAGCACGCGAAGCACCGTGAGCTCGGGCGTTGTCGCGCACGGCGAGCACCAGCGCCTGCCACAGCCACTCCTCGGAACGGAACTCGGGCAGTTCGTGATCTTCCAGGGCATCGAGCATCACGCCGCGCTGGATCTCCTGAACCAGCAGGCTCTCCTCAAAACACGGCGCCTGGGCCACCACGCGACCGCAGTCGTCGAGCACAAACGAACCGCCGGTATACACCGACTCGTCATAGGCACCGACCGGCGCCATACAGGCAAACCACACGCTGCGCTTGGATGCGATCTTGCGGTAGGCGCCGCCGCGAACGGCGGCAATGGCGGCAGTCTCGCGGTCAGTCATGTCAAACGCGTTGAATTGGAAATACGCAATGAGGTCAACACCGGTCGGCAGCATCTCGAGCTCGCGGTCCAAGTCAAAAATCACGGCTATGCGCACGCCGTCCACGTCGAACACCGGCGGCGCCCAACGCGTGTCGTTGTTCTCGCCACGCTGCAGGGCAATGCTCGAACGCGCCGGCACCACATGACCGTCCTTGAGCATCATGTAGTCGAGCAGCGGCTGGCCCTCAAACGAAACCGCCGCGGGCACGATGCAAATCATGTCAAGCTCCTGGATACGCTCAGCGACACCAGTCAAGCCGGCAAGCATGTCGTGCTCAAAGTCGGCAGCGCCCACCAGGCCACCGGGCATGGCGCCCATAAAGAGCGGAGCCGGAACGCACAGCACGCGCGCCCCGCGCTCGCGGGCCAGACGAGCCTGGTCCTCGATGCGGCCGCAAATGCCCTCAATATCACCCAGGCGCATATCGATCTGTGCAAGCGCGAGCTTCATGGCTCAGCCCTTTCCGTCGTAAACCATCGAAATCGTAGTAAAAGCGCCGGCCGCATAATGCAGTCGGCGCTTGCATGTGCATATGCTAGCTATGATACCCCGAGCGGGGGCGCGCTCCTAGAACGTCGCGGACCACAGCCCGTGCAGGTTGCAATAGGCATAGACGGTACCGGTCTTGGAACCGCCCGCGAAAAACGTCGCGGGTTTCATGCCGGGCTCAAGGTAATGGACCTCTAAGCGGCCCTCGGCCTCAAGGGCGATCCATTCAATGTAGTGCTCGGGCAGGCTGGGGTGCTCGACCGAGCCAACGCGTGCGCGAATCACGTGACCGTCGCGCTCGGTCTCGACAACAGGCACGTGCTTCTCGTGCGCCGCGTCCTCAGTGTTTGCGGTCAGCTCCGTGCAACCGGCAGGGGTCGCAACGTCGTCGCCAAGGGCAGCGATGAGCTTACCGTCGGGGTCCTTAAAGAATTTCGCCATGATGTTCTCCTTTGCTGATGTGCCGATGTTCTTGATGGTTCTTATGCCCAAAGGCAGGCAAACCATCCATGGCATTGCAAATGAACACATAACGGATTAGGCAAGCGGTCGGGCCAAAATGCGTCGACCGTCCTGCCCACTCCAGCAGTCCCACCCCGCGCGCGGCTAGCGCCCGTCGCCGCCCAGCAGCGCCAGAACATCCTCGCGCGTGAACAGTGCCGACGAGATGCCGTCGCCGCCGAGCACGCTGTTGACCAGATCGCGCTTGGACTCCTGCATCTGCATAATGCGCTCCTCGATCGTGTCCTTGGCGATGAGCTTGTACACGGTCACGGTATGTTGCTGGCCAATACGGTGTGCACGGTCAGTCGCTTGGTCCTGCGCCGCCACGTTCCACCACGGGTCGTAGTGGATGACCACGTCGGCCGCCGTCAGGTTCAGGCCGACGCCGCCCGCCTTGAGCGAAATCAAAAAGACCGGAACCTCGCCCGCTTGGAACTGCGCGACCATCTTGGCGCGGTTCTCCTTAGACGAAGCGCCCGTGAGCTTAAGGAAGGCGATGTCCTCCTTGGCCAAGCGCTTACCGATGATATCGAGCATACCCGTAAACTGGCTGAACAACAGGATGCGATGTCCGCCGTCGAGTGCGCCGTGCACGAGCTCCATGCACGTATCGAGTTTGGCGCTCCCCGCCTTGTAATCCTCGTAGTGTAGACGCGGGTCGCAGCAGATCTGGCGCAGCTTGGTGAGCTCGGCGAGCACCTTGAGCTTGTCTTTCTTAAACTCGGATGACTCGCGGTGCTGCACCTGTTGGGCGATGCGGTCTTGGTTGGCCAGGTAGAGCTTGCGCTGCTCGCCGGTGAGCTGCGCCATGACCGTATCCTCGATCTTCTCGGGCAGGTCGGCCACCACGTCTTCCTTGACACGGCGCAGCACAAACGGCGACACGAGTGCCTGCAGGCGAGCGGCGCTGTCGCCCTCGGAGTGCTCGACCGGACTTTCGAAGCGCTTTGCAAACGATTCACGCGTGCCCAGCAGGCCCGGCATCAAAAAGTCGAAGATGCTCCAGAGCTCGGATAGGCGGTTTTCGATGGGCGTGCCCGTCAGGGCAAAGCGCACGCCGGCCGGCAGGCGCTTGGTGGCACGCGCCACCTGGGTGAGCGGGTTTTTAATGTACTGGGCCTCATCGAGCACCACACGGGCAAAGTCCTGCTCGACGTACTCGTCGATATCGCGGCGCATAAGGTCATACGACGTCACGACCACGCTATGCTCGGCCACGCCGGCGATCTGCACGCGGCGTTGAGCCTTGGCGCCCACAATAGCGCACACATCGAGCGACGGGGCAAAGCGCTCCAGCTCGGCGGTCCAGTTGTACACAAGCGACGCAGGGCACACCACAAGCGTGGGCTTAATGTCCCCCGCCTCCACGCGCGCCAGGATATGCGCGATCATCTGCAGCGTTTTGCCCAGGCCCATGTCGTCGGCCAAGATGCCGCCAAGGCCCAGATGCTCAAGCGAGCCGAGCCACTGGTATCCGTCGACCTGGTAGCCGCGCATCGTTGCCTTGAGCGATGCCGGCACCGTAAAATCCATCTTGCCGAGCGTGTCCAGGCGCTCGACGGTACGGCGGAACGCAGCGTCACGATCGGCCTCGAGCGCGGGCGTGCGCGCGAGCATGCTGTCGACGAACAGGGTGCTCGACACGGGAAGCGACACACCATCGAGCAGGTCGACGGCATCGACACCCAGGTCCTCGGCGAGGCCAAACGCGACTCGGGCGCCCTCGTCCAGGCGAATGATGTCGCCGGACGTAAGGCGCGCAAACGTCTGGTGACGCTTGTAGGAGTCGAGGTAGATGGCAAGGTCTGCCGCCGAAAGCCCACTCGCACCCAACTCGACGTCGAGCAAGTTGCTCTTGACGGTGGCGCGCACCGAGAGTTTGGGCGCAGGGCGCACCGAGATCTGGCGCAGGCGGTCGCTGAGCATAACCTCACCCAACTCGGACAGGGCAGACAGGCCCTCGGTCAACAGGCAGAACAAGCTCTCGTCATCGCGCTCCTCAAACGCCAGACCGCCCTCGTAAAAGTCGAAATACAGGGCCGCCGTATCCATAACGCGAAACTCTGCCACCTCGTCGCGGGGCGGCACGCCCGGGCGCTGCTCTTCGAAGGGGCTGCCCGGAGCGCCCAGACTAAAGAGATCCGCCGACCAGTCGCCGTAGGTAACCGTAATTTTGCAGGTCACAAGCCCATCGTCGACGCCGATCGCCATAGCAAAGCTCGGCTCGGGCGCCACGGTATCGAGCGCGGCGGGCGCGGTAAGGTCGGTGTAGTCGCGCAAAATGGGCAGCGCCATACGACAGAACTCCCCCACCTGGTCGACAGCGATATGGATCGGCGTGCGACAGGGCAGCAAGCGCGATAGGAACGGCGCCGCATGCTGGGCAAACGCTACATCGGCGCGGCGCGCACGGCGGGTGTCGACCAGATAGGCAACGTCGCCCGAAGCAAAGCAGTATGCATCGGCCGGCAGGCGTAGATCGTAGCTGCCACCAGCCGCCGGCGCGATTTTGGCGGCAAGGAGCGGTGGGTGCTTAGACAGCGCCTCGTCCTCCCCTTCCGGAGGCATCTCAACCGCCACGTCATAGGTGCGATGCGTCGTCGTCCCCCGCGACCAGGCGGGCTCAAAAGAAATGGTCTGGCCGCGCAACAGGTCCAGCACATATACGATGCTATGCTCGGACAGCGGTAACTGACGCTCGGCGACAAAACCGCTGCGGGCAAAGTCGTACGACGCCGAACGCGAGCTTGTGATGTCATCGAGATAGGCAACTGTCGTCACGACAAGGTTGAGCAGCTTTGTCGACACGTCTTCGAAGGCTTCGGGCGTATGGACAAACGTGAGCTTCTTGCCGTACGAGAAGGTGCCGCCGCGCACGTAGGCATCGGCCATGCCGTCGATGTCCTTGACCACGTAGGAGACCGATCCACAGCGAATGCGAAGCTCGAGCGCCCAGCTAAAGCGCTCGGCAAACAGTGGATTGTAATACGGCACCAGCGAGGGCTCCAACACCGCCTTGGGGGCATCGGGATCCACACTGCCGGCGAGCTTGCGGCGCATGCTCGCCAGCTCATCCATGCGCGCGTCCGAAAGATCGGAGAGCGCCGCCATGAGGCTGGGACTCGTGGGGACGGGCGCCGGAAAGGGAAAGTTGGGATTGACGGCCGGCGCTTTGGGCGCGTTGCGCGCGGGCTGTTTCGGCTGCGCCGCAAACGTGCGGACCGGCGTGCGCAAACCCTCGACGGGCTCGGCGCCACTGGCATCCAGATACGCCAGCGCCGTGGCGATGGCGTGCTTGCACATGCCGGAATAGCGGAAGGCGGCGGGGCAATCGCAGTCGTAGTCGATAACCTCGTGCTCGTCCATGTCGAGCGCCACGTGCGTCTTGTACAGGTCGCCGCGCGAGCCGCGCACCGAGCCCTCGATGTTCACGTTTTTGGAGAAGCGCGAGCCGGAGTCCTCAAACGACAGCACGGCACCGTTGAGCATGAGCGAACGCCCCTTCATAAAGGTGCCGCTCAACGCCGCCTCCTTACGAAGCGCCTGCACAAACGTCCCCTGCGCCATCACTTCCTCCAATCTCGCGCGGACCAGCAAGGTCGCCCTTAGATCACCGTCACGCGACCCTGGTTACCCACGATGGCTTTTGCCTCTGCCAACAGCGGAATCGAGCGTGCGTTGACCTTGGCCGGCACCTCGGCACGCAGCACACGCCCGTCCACCTGCTCGATAAAGATCTCCACGCGGTCGCCGCCCGGGTTGGCGGTAAGCACCGTGGCAAGACGCGCCATATTGCCCTGGCTAAAGCGGCTGTTGGGCACCATGACCTCAAACACCTTGGGCTTGTTGTTCTCCTCATTAAGCTCCAGTGGCACGATCTCCTGCGCGATGATCTGATCGCCGCGGTCCGAGCGCTCAAGCTTGCCCTTAATGCGCACAAACGCATCGGACAGCTGCGCGCCGGTCTCGGGATCGACCTCGCCGTACAGGTACCCCTCGGCCTCCTTGTAGGTCTTGGGGAACACCACGACCGTGGCCTCACCTTCCATGTCCTCGAGCTGCACGATGCCCATGGGGTCACCGTTTTTGGTCACGCGCTTGGACACGCTCGAGACCATACCGGCCCACCACAGCGCCTTGCCCTCGGGAATCTCCTGGTTGATGGTACCGCCCGTAGGGTTTTGCACCTCGTAACCGGTGTCGATCTGCGAGAACGAGAAGTCGCGCGCCTTGGCTAGCGCATACTCAAACGGGCGCAACGGGTGGTCCGAGACATAGATGCCCAGAACCTCCTTCTCCTGGCTCAGCTTAAGGTGGCGGTCCCACTCCTGGCCATCCGGATCGGGCACGCTCACCTCAAAGCCCGAGCCCTCAACATCGCCAAACATGTCGAAGAACGACGTCTGGCCGCTCGCGCGATCCTTCTGGCGCTTCACGGCGGCATCGATGATGTTCTCGGGGTTGTTCTTATCCACAAAGTGCATCATCTGGCGACGCGGATACCCCGTGGAGTCGAAGGCGCCTGCCTTGATGAGCGATTCGATCACGCGACGGTTTGCCTGGCTGGAGTCCACGCGCTCGACAAAGTCGTGCAGCGTCTTAAACGGGCCGCCCGCCTCGCGCTCAGCGATAATCGCCTGCGCCACGCCGGTGCCCACGCCTCGAATGCCGGCCAGACCAAAGCGCACGCCCTCCTTGGTAGCCGTGAACTCGGTACCGGACTCGTTGACATCTGGCGACAGCACGGGAATGCCGTCGTGACGGCACGCCGAGACGTAATGAACGATCTTGTCGGTCTTGCCCGTGTAGGACGTCAGGACGGCCGCCATGTACTCGTGCGGATAGTGCGCCTTAAGCCACGCCGTCTGCATAACCAGGATGGCGTAGCCAGCGGAGTGCGACTTGTTAAAGGCGTAAGACGCGAACTCGAGAACATCGTCCCAAATCTTCTGGGCAACCTCGCGCGTGTAGTTGTTCTTGATAGCACCGTTCATCCAGTGGTCGTAGGTGGTCTCGTCCGAGCCATCCTCCCAGTGGAGCACCGTCGACGTGAGCAGCTTGATCTTTTTCTTAGCCACGGGCTTACGGATACGCGAGTCCGATTCGCCCTTGGAGAAGCCGCACATCTCGACGGAGATGAGCATAACCTGCTCCTGGTAGACCATGGTGCCGTAGGTTTCGCCCAGGATGTCGTCCAGGCGGTCGTCGTAGGAGACGGCCGGCTCCTTGCCGTTCATACGGTTGATGTAGGACGAGACCATGCCGGCGCCCAGCGGGCCCGGGCGGTACAGAGCGATCAATGCCACGACGTGCTTGTATTCGGTGGGTTTCATGTTCTTGATCGTGGCCGTCATGCCGGCGGACTCGACCTGGAAGACGCCGGCGGTGTGGCCGGAGCCCATGAGCTTAAAGATCTCGGGATCGTCAAAGGGAATCTCTTCCTCTTTGATGTCGATGCCGAAGTTCTTTTTGATGTTTGCCTTGGCCTTGGAGATAACCGTCAGCGTGCGCAGGCCCAGGAAGTCCATCTTGAGCAGGCCCATGTCGGCAACGGTATGGCCCTCGTACTGGGTAATCTCGACGCCGCCCTTGGTGTCGAGCTTGGTGGGCACATGCTCGTTGACGGGGTCGCGGCAGATCAGAACGGCGCACGCGTGCACGCCCTCGCCACGGGTGAGGCCCTCAATCGAGAGCGCCGTGTCGATGATGCGGCGGGCGTCGTCGTCCTTTTTATAGGCCTCGGCAAAGTCGGGGTTAAACAGATCCTCTTTGCCGGGTTGTTTTTCGAGCACCTGCTTGAGCTTGACCTTGGGGTCGCTCGAAACCATCTTGGACAGGCGCTGGCCCATGTAGACCGGGTAGTCCAGGACGCGCGCGGCGTCGTTGATGGCCTGCTTGGCCTTAATGGTCGAGTAGGTGATGACGTGGGTGACCTTCTCGGGGCCGTAGAGCTGGCGAACGTGCTCCACGACCTCGAGGCGCCGCTCATCGTCGAAGTCCATATCGATATCGGGCATCTCGGTACGCTGCGGAGACAAGAACCTCTCGAACATCAGGCCGTTCTCGAGCGGATCGAACGCGGTGATGTTCATGGCGTAGGCGACGATAGCGCCGGCGGCCGAGCCACGGCCGGGGCCGACGCCGATACCGTTGTCCTTAGCCCATTGCACGTACTCGGCGACGATCAAAAAGTAGGCGGCAAAGCCCTTGTCGCAGATGACCTTGTATTCGTACTCAAAGCGCTCTTTGATGTTGACGCCGCCGATCTCGCGCGTGGCCCAGTCGTCACCGTAGTGCTGGCGCAGGCCCTTCTCGCACTCGCGGCGGAACTGGCTCTCGTGCGTCTCGCCGGGATCGAGCAACGGGAAGCGCGGCAGGATGATGGAGTCCCAGTCCAGTTCCACGTAGCACTTGTCGGCAATCTCGAGCGTGTTGTCACAGGCCTCGGGGCAATACGGGAACATCGCCCGCATCTCCTCCTCGGTCTTCATATAAAACTCCGAGCCGGTCATGCGCATGCGGTTGGGGTCGTCGACCTTGGCGTTCATGCCGATGCACATGATGACGTCCTGCACGGGCGCGTCCTCGCGGCGCAGGTAGTGAAAGTCGTTGGTAGCGATGACCTTGACGCCCACCTGTTTGGCGATGTCGATGAGCGTACGGTCCATCTGCTCGTCGGTCAGGCCATTATCGGTGGTAATGCCGTGTTCCTGAATCTCGATATAGAAGTCACCGGGGTCGAAGGTGTCGCGGAAGGTCTCGGCCCATTTGATGGCGCCTTCCATGTCGCCGCGGTCGATGTATTTGGGGATGATGCCCGCAATGCAGGCGCTCGTGCAGATCATGCCCTTGGCATGGCGGCGCAGGTTGTCGAGCGTCACGCGCGGCTTGTAGTAAAAGCCCTGCACGGCGGCCTCGGAGACCGTCTGCATCAGGTTGACGTAGCCCTCCTGGTCCTTGGCCAGAAGGATCATGTGGTAGAGCTCGGGCTTATGGTCGCGGGCGAGCGTCTCGTCCGGCGTAAAGTAAACCTCGCAGCCAAAGATGGGCTTGATGACCAGAGGCGGCTTGAGCTCGTCGATGTTGCCCTTCTCATCCCACATGGCCATATCCTTTACATACTGGGCATGCTCGCGCGGGTTTGCCTCGGGATCGGGCTCCACCAGCTCGTCGCGGCGGTCCTTTTCCAAGAAGGCCTTGTCGTGGCTCCAGGTTTTGTACTCGGGCGTGTTGTGATTGACGGCGTCGCAGGCCAGCGCCAGGTCGGGTACGCCGTACATGTAACCGTGGTCGGTAATGGCCACGGCGGGCATGCCAAGCTCAACGGCACGGTTGACCATATCCTGGATACGGGTTGCGCCGTCGAGCATGGAGAAAACAGTGTGGTTGTGCAGATGGACGAATGCCATGTGATGAGCTCCGATGCGGGTTCGTGTTCTAACTGAACGATTTTACCCCACGGCACGGACAGCACCCGAACCTAGCCAAACCCACACGGCTCCTCTTGCAGTTGCGGTGGAATAGTTCCCGCCTGGGCCACCTGGGCCGCAATACAGGAACTATTCCACCGCAAGTTATCTGAGGGCTAGAGATTGTAGGTAACCACTTGGGGCTCGGGGGGTTCGACGAAGATGGCTGGATTCGCCTGCTCAACGCGGACGAACTTGACGGTCACGGCCTCAAAGCCCGCCTTGTGTAGAACATCAGCGTAGACGCGCGCCTGCAGGGCGTGCTTCTCCTGCAGCTGTTCCGGCGTCTCGTCCGGTGTGCCGCCCGTCTTGTAGTCGATGACCAGTGCGCGTGACGAATCCGCCGGGTTCGTCGCCAAAGCGTCGATGGCGCCCTCGGCATATGCACCGTAGCGAGCGATGTCCTCGTCCTCGCAGCCCAGCGAAAAGAACGGCACCTCGGCGCGAACGCACGGCCACGCGAGCAGGTCGGCACGAACAGCCGACTTGAGCCAGCGGTCCAGGGCAACGTCGAAGCGTTCGCGCTGCTCCGGCGTCAGGCACCACAGGCGCGCCAGCGCATCGGCACGCGCGGCGGGCAGTGCATCGGCACCCATCTCGATGAGCCACTGGCAGGCGGCATGGAACGCCGAGCCCAGCGCCATGGGGTTGCCGGCGGGCTCAACGGCGGCCACGTCTGCATCCGTCATCTCGGAACCATCCGACTCCGCATCATCGCCAGCCTCGTCCATGGGAACACGCGCCTCGGCGGCACGGTCTTCCGTCTCGGCATGCAGCGCCGCGGCAATTGACGAGTAGCTGTACGAATCGCGCACCGGATACGGGCAGATGCCCATGCGCACGCCCACTGCCTGGGGATACACAAGCTCAAACGAATCGGGCTTGGGGTCGGCAGGACCGGGCACAGTTGAGCGCGCAGCATTATCAGCGACAAGGACATCGCCACGAACGAGCCTACCCTCGGCATCCAGCGAAGCGTTAGCCTCAAACGCCTGCTCGCCAAAGGTAAAGTCCGAAAGCGAAATGAGCTCGTAGTCGCCCGGCTGGGAGTTATCGAACACTAAACGGTCGCTATCGAGCTGCGGCACGTCCAGAGCGTCGGTCGGCAAAATACGGCGCAGCACGTCGTAGGTCAAATCGGTCTCGACGTCGAAGGTCGGCGCACACAGCTTGCCGCGGCTCACGCCGGCATCCATCGCCAAGATCACCAGCTCGCGCGCACGCGTCATGGCAACATAGAGCAAGCGGGCCCGCTCCTCGAGCGAGAGCTGCAGGTCGTCGTTGCGCAGGCGAACGAATGCCTCGGCGGGAGAACCCGTCGCACAGACATCCTCCATGAGCTCCGGCGGCAGCCACAGCGACGTGCCCTTGCCCTTAAACGCATGCTCAAACTGCTTTTTGACGTCGTCGCCCTTCACAAAGGTTCCGTCCGCAAGCTTGACGCCATCGAAGCGTGCCGGCAGCGCTACGACCTGCGCTCCACCCTCGACGCGACCCATCTGTGCCGCGCCCGAGGACTTACGCACGCCAAAGCACTCGGCGACCGCCACGACCGGATATTCCAGACCCTTGGAGGCGTGCACCGTCATGATGCGCACCGCGCCGTCGCCCTCCTCGTTGAGGGCACCCGGGGCTTCCTTGCCCGCCAAGAAGCGGTCGAAGGCCAGCGCGATGGAACGCGGCGAGTTGCCGAACTCGGCCTCCGCCTCGGCCACGGCGTCGAGCGCCTTGAGCACGTTGGCGGCAATGGCCTTGCCCTCGGGGCCACGCTGTGCCAGACGCACAAACCAGCCGGAGGCGTTGACCACGTCGCGCGCGATGGCGGCGAACGAATCACGGCCCACGCGACGAAGCGCATACCGCAGCACCTCGCGGGCGCGCGTCACCAGCGGCAAGTCTTGCAAACCCGGCACGTCGAAATCACTCATGATGCCCGCGTCGATATTCCGGCGCGAGGTCTCCCCCGTCTCGCTATCGAGCCTGGTCGCCAGCGCCAGGAACTCCTGGGCGCCGAGCGCAAACATCGGCGAGGCGAGCAGCGGCATAAGGCCCTGCGCCGTATCGGCCGGATTGGCGAGCGCACAAACCAGGGCGCGCACCGTCTGCACCTCGGCTGCTTGGGCAAAGACCGAGCCGCCCACGATGACGCAGTCGAGCCCCTGGTCGCGGAAAGCCTGGGCGTAGACGTCTGCGTTGGTCATGCGGCCCAGCAGCAACACCATGCCGCCCTGGGGCTGGCCGGCATCGGCAAGCGCGCGGAATCGCTCGGCGATCGCACGGGCCTTGGCCTGCGTGCGCTCCTGTGTACTGCCGCCGGCAACAAAGAGGGCCTGGCGACGCGAGGCGTCTGCCACCAGCGTGTCTTTGCGGCCGTCGCTCGCCTCAAGATCCAAAAAGCCCTGCATCAGGCCGCCGTCATCGCCATCGAAGACGCGTGCCACGTAACGCAGCACCTCGTCATGGCTGCGGAAGTTGCGCACGAGTTTGACGAGCTGGCCAGCAGGGGCGTCGGCCACGGTGGTCGCCTCGGGCGCGGCAGACGAGCCCACCTTGCGCTCCTGGCGACGGAACACCTCGACCTCGGCGCCGCGGAAGCGATAGATGGACTGCTGTGCATCGCCCACGGTGCACAGCGCGCGCTCCCCCGCACCCGTCAGGTAACGGATCAGATCGACCTGCATCTGGTCGGTATCCTGGAACTCGTCGATCATGACCATCTTAAAGCGGCCCTCGTACGCAGCACGGATGGCAGGGTAATCGCGCAGGGCCTCGTAGGCCATACGCAGCAGGTCGTTATTATCGAGGGCGGACTGGGCGGCCTTCAGTGCGCGATACTCGACCTCCACGGAACGGGCCAGGCCCACCAGCGCATCGAGCGCCGGGCCACCGCAGGCAAGCACGATACTGATAAACGCATCGGCGGCCTCGGCCTTGAGCAGCTCGACCTGCTCCTTAGGGAATGCCTTGCTCGCGCGCGGCATGGTGCACGACATCATGAGTCGCGCCGCATCGGCCATGGTCTTGCCGCTCGCCTCGAACGCGTCGATGGCATCGAGCGCCATTTGCGCCTTCTCGGTCGCGGCCTTGCTTGCGCCCAGAGCCGCGCGATAGGCATCGGCAAGGGCCGAGGTATCGGCCTGGCCGCGTGCCACGCGCACGTCGTCCATACCGCCCGGCAGCTGGCTCGAGAGCTCCAGCAGCTCGCGCACCAGACCCTTGATGGTCGTGCCGGCGCCAAAGGAACCGCCCTCGCCCGCCATGGGATACCAGGCGTAGAGGGCCTTGAGCGATGCCGCGAGCTCGGGAGCGGCATCGTGCGCCGTCGCGCGAGCCAGCACATGCTCAACAGCCTGGTCCATAAGCTCGTCGGTATCGGTGAGCACCGTGAACTCGGGGTCGATGCCCAGCTCCAGCGCGTGTGCGCGCAGGATACGCGAGCACATGCCGTGAATGGTCGAGATCCACGCGTCGTCGACGGTCAGGGCCTCCTCGTCCATGCCCTCGTCGATAAGCGCACGGCGCACGCGGTCACGGATCTCGGCCGCGGCATCCTTGGTAAAGGTGATGGCGAGCACCTGGTCCAGATGCTCGACGAACGGACCGGATTCGGGCGAGAGCGCGTAGACGATGCGGCGCGTGAGGGTAAAGGTCTTGCCCGAACCGGCGCCCGCCGAGACAAACAGCGGACGGTCGAGCGTTTTGACGATCTGCAGCTGTTGCGGCATCAAGGTCGAAAGATCCATGGTCTACACGTCCCTCCTTACAAACGTTCCTTCGTGGTTATACGAACAGCGCGCATGCGCGGCCTGAGCCGACGTCGGGTCGACGGCGGCAACGTTGCCCGCCTCGAGCTCGCGCAGGCGCTCGGCGATACCGGCCTCCACGCGATCGAGCAGCGCATCGAAGTCCATGCTGCCACCCTCGCCCGGAAAGCCCTTCTTAAGGCCCGGGATGCGACCGTCGCCGCGCTCTTCCTCGAGCAGCTCGGCGCTCGCGGCACCGCGCAACGCCGGCTTGCCGCCCTTGGTCGAAAAGTAGAGCGCCGCGCGGGTGTCCAGATCCAGCGCCCGGCGCATGGCCTGCGCATAGATAAGCGTCTGGGTATGGGGCGGTAGCCACCGCGGGTCGTCGATGGGCGCCGTGCCCGATTCCTCGTCGCGCACCGTAGGGTCGGCGAGTTTAAACTCCTCAACGCCTGTGCGATGCTTATAGTCGATCACCACGGCACGATTCTCGGCATCCACGTCCACGCGGTCGATGCGCCCGCCGAGCGGCCAACCGGCATACTCGACCTTGAGCTCGTTGAAGGCGAACTCCAGGTAGTGCGGAGCAAAAGGCGTCAGCGCCTCGGCTTCATAGGCAAGCACGCCCTCCAGCTGCGGCAGGATCTCGGCCACCTGGCGCTCCCCTACCGGGGAGAGCGGCACGAGCGGACCCTCGTTGCCACGCTTGGAGGCATGCTCGACCAAGGTCTCGTCAAAGACCTTGCGCAGCAGCTCCTGAGCGCGCGACAGGTTCTCGGGCGTCACGCGCTCCATGCCCTCATGGGGCAGACGGGCGTGCAGATGCTCCAGCACGTCGTGGACAAAGTTGCCCTTCTCCATATTGCCAAAGCCGGCGTCGATCGACTGGGGCTTCACGCGGTACGAGACGAACCAGCATAGCGGGCAGGTCGAATAGGCCTCGATCTGCGAGGCAGACGTCAGGCGCGGCACCAGCGGTGCATCCTCGCCCTCGCCATCGCGGCGGCGCAGGACCAGATACGGAATGGCTTCATCGCTCAGATGCTGAGGAGCTTCGCAGGTCACGCGCTCGCGCCTAAGGCCTTCGCCTGCCGCGGAATCAAAGTCGGCGATGATATCGCCCTCGCCCACGCGCGTGGGCTTGGCAGCGCCAGCGGCCTCGACATGTGCCCGCAGCTCGGTCCATACGGCTGCCGGGTAGCATTCGCGTGCCTGGCGATCGTGTGTCACGCGGGCGAGCGCGACCGGACCGCTCGCCGCCTGCATTGCACGGCCAAAGCGCACGCGCAGCAGGGCTGCGGGCTCCAACGACACGCCGTCGCGGCGCAGCTCGGCTGTCAACGTGGCAAGCGGGCCTTCTTCGTGCGAAAGCGGATAGCTGTCCAGGTCGACATCGGCAAACAGCACGGCATCGTAGCCGCCAGGACGCAGAGCCGACGCATCGGCAAGCGACACGAAGCGCACTTGTGCCCGTGGTGTGCGATCGACCTCGTAGGTCTCGTAATCGTAAGCGGTACTGCGCTTGTCCACTTTGGTTCGAACGCCGTCGAGAACCGGCACGGTCGCGGCCTGCGACACGTCGAGCGCACGAGCATCGTTCATAAGGATGTCGATGGCATGGCGCAGCAAAGCCATCTCTGCCTGGCGACGAGCCTGGCCGTCAAGGCCGCCTAGCGCGCGATCGGGCAGCGCCTCGGCAACGGCGAGCATGGCCTTGAGCGCCGTCACGGGTTTGTCGCGCCACAGCGCCTGAAACACGTCCGAGACCACGCATGGCACGTTCTTAAACCAGTTATCGTCGCTGGCGGCCTTGCGGGCTCCCCTCACCTGGCCCTGCACGCTCTGCAGCAAGCTCTTGACGCCCGCAGTGGTCTTGTTGCGCGACAGGCGCATGTTCTTGTCGAAGCCGCGGGCGCTCGCGGCGTCGGCACCCGAAAGCGGACTATAAATCCAGTCGGTAAGCTCTGGAGCGGGCCACCACTCGGTCTTGGAAGCGGTGCCCTCGTCGGCGGCTTTCATACGCTCGATCAGGTTGGCGAGCGCCGTAAACTGCCTGCCCGCAATGGACTGGGAAAACGCCGTGAACTCAGCCGTCTCGGCCGCAATGTGACGCGCCGCCAAACGGGCAGCGAGTTCGCCGAACAGCTGGGGCGCCCGGGCGGAAACTACGAGCACGCGCGCGGGGTCGGCGTTCGTCGCGGCGCCGTCGCGCGACACGGACTCCTCACATGCCGTGACCAGGTTCTCAAGAGCATCCACATAAGCGCGGGCGCGGGCATGAGGGCCGGCCACCTCTATAAAAATAGGCTGGGCAGCAGGCGCAGAAGCGGTCTCGGGCGCGCCGACGTCCTCCCCCAACGGGGCGGCCTCAAACAGAACACCGCGGGCATCAAAAGCGGCGGCCAGGTCCTCGCGCATCGCCGCCTGCTCGCAAGCGAGCAGCACGACAACCTCTCCCCCATTGTTCGCCACGACCGACAACAGCTCGAGCAGGCCATGCGTAAACGACGTGACACCACGGACGCAGATGGCGCGGACACACCCCGGCAGGTTGTTCGCCAGGGCTTCTGCCATCATATCGGCGGCTTCGCAGGGCTCGACCATGTCTCGACGGTCCAAGCCGCTCGCATAGGCGCTCAACAACTCGAACACGCGGGCCTCGGCGTCGCTTTTGGGCTCGGGCCGAGCGGCGGCATCGCGGCAGCGTTCGTCGCCCGTCCCCGCCACGCCCGGCAACACGTCGCGGGCCATACGCGCAAGCATGCGTACCGTGCCTTGGCTGCGCGAGAGCGGCTGCAGAGCAGCGTCGTCGCGGCGGTCGATCATGCCCGAGAACAGCATCTGTCGCTGAAGGTTATCCACAAAGCTGCGGCCATCGCCCATAAGCTCCCACAGCGAGCGGAGCCACGATGTAGGCGTCTTGTAGTCGATACCCAGCGAAACCCCAGCTTCTGCCGCATCATGACGGCACAGGTCGAGCTCGGCAAATGTTGGCGCCAACAGAACAGCGCGCCCGTGGCGGGCAACCAGGTCGGCCAGCAGCGCTGCCTCGGCATCGATCAAATCCGTGCCGGCATTTGTGGTATAGATTCGAACAGGCATGGCCCTCCACTCAAACTGTTCGCAATATTCAACGCATCTATCCTACCCGCCCGCACGGACAACCTGACCCCAATGCACCAGATCCCCTCGATGATCCGTTTTCCTCCGTCCCCAAGGGATCAATTATCGACACACAAAAACCGCCCCCGAAGGGGCGGCTCCAGCTGATTCGTTTGTTGCCGTTGGCCTACTCGCCATCCTCCAGCTTGATGAGGATCTTGCGATAGCCACCGTACTCGCCGTTGAGCGCCTTGGAAACACGGCTCACCGTGGTGGACGAAGCGCCCGTGCGGGCCTGAACCTCAACATAGGGCTCGCCCTCATCCAGATAACGCGCGACCTGCAGGCGTTGCGAAAGATCGCAAATCTCGCGCGGCGTGCAGATATCGGTTAAAAACGCCTGGATATCCTTCTCGTCATCCAAAAGACTAAATGCGTGGACCAGCTGCTTGACATCAGGCTTGTCAAACATGTTCTCGATGTTCATCGATCACCGCCAAACCCGCCATAAGGCATCGAAGTTGATACTGACATCGGGCATCGTTCGCCCGTAATATGCAATAAAACTATGCATGAGCCATTTGCCCGTAGCAGTGTAGCACACCACCAAACTAAAGTGCCAAGACTCTCTGCCAGCGGCACGTTTTTTAGGACGAACGCCGTTTTGAAACCGAATGCGCACGTAAGCTCCACGAATATCTGAGACAATGGGCGGCCGAACAAGGCGGCACACCCGCGCGGCCGTCCAAGCTGCCGCAACAAGCCGCTTCACGCGATACCAACGCGCCCTGCGCAAGAAAGGATTCACACCATGCGCTTTATGCTTAACTGGCTCTTTACCTCGATCGCCATCGCGGTTGCCACGTTCCTCGTTCCCGGCATCCAGCCCTTCGGTTTTGCCGAGGCCTGGGTCTGTTTCGCCTTCGTGGGACTGTTCCTGAACATCGTCGATTCGTTCGTCAAGCCGTTCCTGACGGTCATCTCGCTGCCGCTCACGATCATTACGCTGGGCATTTTCCAGCTTGTCGTCAACAGCTTTATGCTCGAGCTCGCGAGTTACCTGTCGGTCAATCTGCTAGGCGTCGGTATCTCCATCGCCGGCTTTGGCTCGGCCTTTATGGGCAGCATTCTGGTGTCCATCATGCGTAGCATTCTCGACAGCATCGCCAAGGACTAAAACGGCCATTCCGGCCGTGCCCGTCTCAACAGTCCAAAACGAAGGCCACCCATCGCAAAAATGGGCGGCCTTCTTATTTGTCAAGTCTTAAAGGGCGAGAGCATCTACCATTTCTACCCCGTCCCCACATGACGGGTGGGGTTAGATGACGTAGTCGTAGCCACGGTTGGGAGCGACAAGTTGATCGAGCGTCACACCGTCGAGGTAGTCGTTGATGAGCTTATCCAGGTTCTTCCACACGTCGAGCGTGGGGCACTCGTCCGAACGCGAGCAGCCCTTGCAGTCGCCATCCAGGCAGGCGACCGGCGCCAGACTACCCTCGGTCAGGCGCAGAATCTCACCCACCGTGTACTGCTCGGGCGGGCGCGTGAGCACGTAGCCGCCGCCCTTGCCACGCATGCCCGAAAGCATGTTGGCGCGCACGAGCGTAGCCAAGATGTTTTCGAGATATTTCTCGGAAATCCCCTGTCGCGCCGCGATCTCTTTGAGCGGGATGCGGCCGGCCGCCTGGTGCTCGGCCAGATCGACCATAACGCGCAGGGCATATCTGCCCTTAGTAGAAACCAACATATATAGTGCTGCCTTTCGGTCATTTAGTCCGTAGAAATTCTAGCCGAAAAATTGGTTTTGAAAATACCCGTTCCGGTCAAGATGGTTAATCGACTCGTAATAATCTTCTATTTCCTATTGCGTTACTAGGCTTTACTGTCTACTATGCTTGCCAACAGCAAAACGAACAACCCATAAGGTTTGTGGGTTTCGCTGCTATACACACCGTAAAACCACACGGTATCCAGTCATTTGAACACTTTGGAGGTTCACCATGAGCAATGTTTACACGTCCATCGATCAGCTTATCGGCCACACTCCGCTTCTGGAGCTCACTCACTTTGAGGCCGATGAGGACCTCAAGGCCCGCGTGCTCGTCAAGCTGGAATACTTCAACCCCGCCGGATCCGTCAAAGACCGCGTCGCCAAGAACATGATCGACGAGGCCGAGAAGGCCGGCAAGCTCGTGCGCGGCGGCGACTATACCATCATCGAGCCCACGAGCGGCAACACCGGCGTCGGCATCGCCTCGGTGGCGGCTGCCCGCGGCTACAAGGTGATCATCACCATGCCCGAGACCATGTCCGTCGAGCGCCGCAAGCTTATGCAGGCATACGGCGCACAGCTCGTGCTCACCGACGGCTCCAAGGGCATGAAGGGCGCCATCGCCAAGGCCGAGGAGCTGCAGAAGGAGACCCCCAACAGCATTATCGCCGGCCAGTTTGTGAACCCCGCCAACCCCGCCATCCACAAGGCCACGACCGGCCCCGAGATCTGGGATGACACCGACGGCGAGGTCGACATCTTCGTCGCCGGCGTCGGCACCGGCGGCACCGTGACCGGCGTGGGCGAGTTCCTCAAGGAGCAGAACCCCGAGATTCAGATCGTCGCCGTCGAGCCCGCTACCTCCCCGGTGCTCTCTAAGGGCCAGGCCGGCCCGCACAAGATCCAGGGTATCGGTGCCGGCTTTGTGCCCGACGTCCTCGACACCCAGGTCTATGACGAGATCATCCCCGTCGAGAACGACGACGCCTTTGCGACCGGCCGCGCCGTGGGCCACAAGGAGGGCGTGCTCGTGGGCATTTCGTCCGGCGCCGCCGTGTGGGCCGCGCTGCAGCTGGCCAAGCGCCCCGAGAACGAGGGCAAGACCATCGTGGCCCTGCTCGCCGATACCGGTGAGCGCTACCTGTCCACGGCACTGTTCCAGGACTAGAGCCTGTCGCCCATAGGTTGAGCCCACGGACGAGCCGGTCTCCTCTCTCTCCCGGCAGTCTGAGCCCATCTCATTAGGGCGTCCCACAGGACGCCCGAACTTGCTACAATGTCTGCGGCGCGGAACCAGCCTCCCGCGCCGCTTTTCTTTTTTGGCCACATGCCACCAAGGAGAACCTCCCCATGCACAACAAGCGCGTGCTCGTCGCCATGAGTGGCGGCGTCGATTCCAGCGTGACCGCGTATCTGCTCAAAAGCCAGGGTTACGAATGTGTCGGCGCCACCATGCGCCTCACCTGCCCCGCGCCCGATCCCGTCACGAGCACGAGTAAGGTCAACCGCGACATCGCCGATGCAAAGGCCGTCGCCGAGCGCCTGGGGATACCCCACCATGTACTTAACCTGCAGCAGACCTTCGACCGCAATGTTATCGAGCGCTTCGTGACCGCCTATCAGGAGGGGCTGACGCCCAACCCATGCATCATCTGCAACCGCCACATTAAGTTTGGCGCATTGCTGGATGCGGCGCTGGATATGGGCTGCGACTACATCGCCACAGGTCACTACGCCAAAACAAGCCAGGCGTCCGACGGCACCTGGCAGCTGCATCGCGGCGAAGACCCCAAGAAGGACCAGAGCTACTTTTTGTATTCGCTCACGCAGGAGCGGCTGTCGCGCACAATCTTTCCGCTGGCCGGGCTGGACAAAGAGCGCGACGTGCGCCGCATTGCCGCCGAGCAGGGCTTCATCAACGCCAAGAAGGCCGAGAGCGAGGACATCTGCTTTATCGCGGACGGCGACTACGCGGGCTATATCGAGCGCCGCTGCGGACATGCCGCCGAGCCGGGCGATATTGTATGGCGCGACGGCAGCGTGGTCGGACGCCATAACGGTGCGTTGCGCTATACCATCGGCCAGCGCAAGGGCTTGGGCGTCGCGATGGCGCATCCCGTGTATGTGACGGGCGTCGACGCCGCCAACAACACCGTGCATCTGGGCGAGGCCGAGGACCTAACGGCCACAGCACTCACGGCCGACGACTGGATCTGGAGCGCCCCTGCCGACCGCATGGAGGCAGAACTCGATGCCGGCGGCATTCGCGTGGGCGCCAAGTACCGCTACCGTCAGAAAGACCAGGCAGCAACCCTTACGCGCGGCGAAGACGGGCAAATGCTGCTAACTTTTGACGAGCCGCAGCGAGCCATCGCCCCCGGCCAAGCCGTTGTAGTCTACCGCGGCGACATCGTCCTCGGCGGCGGCACGGTAACCGGCGCACTTAAGTAGCCGCGGGTTTATCGCTGCACGTGTCGAAGTACCTCAACGGCGGCACTAACCTCGATTACGCGACGCTCGAGGCCACGGCAAATGGCCTCGAGTCGACCCTCCGCCGTCGCCCATTCGCTCTGCGAAAGAATCTCGATCGCCTCATCAACAAATCCGTCGAGTCGCGATGCGTCGAACCAACCGAGTGAGTCCGCAAGCGCCAGCTGGACGGAAGGGTCAGGCCCAAACGGCTTAGCGGAAAACCCAAACTCCCCAGCTGCGAGCACGGCAGTTGGCACGTTGTACCACAGGCAGTTGCCGCTATCGAACAGCGGAGCAGGTTTTATCTCCAGGGTGTCGACATTGCGGATGATGCCGAAGTTTCGCCAATGGCGGTCGCTGTTGGCCAAAAGGGCATCGCAAACGATCATCTGCGACATAGACCTTCTCACGGCAGCCTCGTCTGCTCCATGCTTACCAAGGAAGCGGCAGTACCGGTCGTACGTCGAGTTTCCTCGCTGGCCGCCAAGGGCGTTCTTAACGTAAACAGCCGGAACATATTCCTCGCGGCCGTCAAGAAAGTCGTCGCACAGACACACAGGGCCATCGAACATCCGCTCAACCGTATAAGGAACAAACTCGCCCTCCGATAGCAGGCGGCGATGCAGTGCCGTTGCGACCGCCTCGTTAAAGGGACGTTGATCGTCCATGCCGCACCCCTTGACCAGAACGCGAACACCGTTGCGAATCATCCACGATTTAGGGAGCTCGCCCTCGGACGTGTTATCCGGATTATTAAGACCGATGCCCTCCAGCCAACCCGAACGCCCCTCGGGCGCCGATCGCTCAAATTCGTTCTCAAAGTAATTGATGTTTTGCCATTTGAGTTCGTCGCAATCGGCCGGCCGCAGCCAATAACAATCCGAAAGCGATAGGCCCAGGCACCGAACCGGAACCTCGATGCCACTGGCAATCCCCAGTTCACGATAGCGCGAGATAAGCCCAGGGCGAACATCGGGCACCAACCGATGCCCCCACCACGCGTTGAGCTCCCGCTTATTCACCGTTGGAGAAGAACTCGAGCATGTGCCGAACGGCATTCGTTGCGCATCGAGGACCTCGGCGATTTCGAAGGGAAACTCGCGCGTCGGATCAAATGAGACATGCGCGACCTCATGGTCGGCCGACATCAGCGTAAACTTGCGTCCCACATCGGCCGCAGGACGGCGTCCTCGCTTGCGGACCTTTTGATAGGCGATCGCAGAATTGTACTCGACCATCTTCCGGCCGCCCACAATATCGCACACAAGCGTCCCCGATGCGGCAAGTTGCGATATGCGGGCTTTCGTAACGCCCAACAGGTGGGCCGCATCACCCATAGATAAGTACTCAGATGTATTCATATGCCGCATCACCTCGTTAAGTATTCCAAACGTAAAGTTAATTGGTTACATACAGCATAATACTAAACAGACTGAAGCGAAAAAAGGCCCGAGCAATCGGGCCTTAGAGCAATTGGTCAGCCGAGTCGCAAGCTGCTCCCCTAGCGTTGTACGTAGGCTCGGACCAGCTCGTAGGTGTTGCGCACGCCGTCGATGTGGCTGCGCTCGTAGTTGTGGCTCGCGTACACGCCGGGGCCGATCAGGCCGTGACGGATGTCGTAGCCGGCAGAAAGCGTGGCCTCAACATCGGAGCCGTAGTGCGGATACACGTCGATGGCGTAATCGAGCTCCAGCTCGCGCGCGATGTTGGACAGCGTGGTTACCAGGTCGTAGTTGTACGGACCGCCCGAATCCTTGGCGCAGATTGAAACCATGCGCTCGGTGCAGCCCAGGTCGTCACCCACGCAGCCCATGTCCACGCTAATCATCTCGCGCGTGTCGGCCGGCACAAAGGCACCGCCGTGGCCGACCTCCTCGTACACCGTAAAGAGCAGCGATACCTTGCGCGAAAGCGTCACCTCGCCAGCGGCGACGGCACGCGCCAAGCCCAGCAGAATCGACGCGGACAGCTTGTCGTCAAGGAAGCGACTCTTGATGTAGCCGCTCTCCGTCACCGTGGTACGCGGGTCCATAGCGATGATGTCGCCGGTCTGAATACCCAGCTCGAGCACATCGTCCTTGCTGTCAACGTTCTCGTCGAGCAGGATTTCCATGTTCTTCTCGATGGTCTTGACCGGCTCATCGGCCACATGCGCCGAAGGCTCGGTATTGAGGACCACGCCCGTGTAGACATTGCCGTCACGCGTGTAGACGGTGCAGTTCTCGCCATCGGCCGTAGACCACTGGTGCCCACCAAGCGTCGTGGGACGCAGGCGGCCATTGTCCTTAATGGAGCGCACCATGGCACCCAAGGTATCGACATGGCTCGCCAACACAAGCGGCTCGCCCTCGCCACCAAGCTCAACGAGCACGTTACCCTTATTAGAACGCTCAGGCCCAAACCCCATATCGCGCAGGGTCTCCATCAGATAATCAGTCGCCGCACGGGTATAGCCCGTAGGCGAAGCAATCGAGGTAAGCGTCTTCAACTGGCCAGTAATATAGGAGAGCGTCTCCTCTAGAGAAGCATCAATATTAGAAGTCATATGCATCCTTCCAAGTAAAACTAAGACCGAGTCCCGATTTTAACCGTTCTGCACGTGCAATGCCCCAGGAGCCGAGCCGCCTCCAGACGTCCCCGCACCGGTTTTGTGCACGTGCACGGTTTACAATCTCAATCTTGCATAAATCCTATTGGTATTTGCATAGAAATGAGGCATCTTTTTGCTTCGTCTCAGGGTGCCCCACCTTGGACCGTGCAAAAAACGGAGTATTCAGCACCGTGGGCCCCAACGGCCCCATCACGAACGACAAAACGACGCGGTTACAGCAGTGTTGCAGGTCGTCGCAAAGCAGAAACTCAGTAACAACCCCCTCCACTCATCGATAGCCCGCCCACAATGGCTGTCGATGGGCGCCTGCGGATCACTACCGCCCATTCACAACGTTATGCATTTTTAAGAGCTTGTTGAATACTCCCAAAAATGCACGCAGGGAAGTGCACCACCTATCCGCAGCGGGCAGTACGCCTTGGTTTTGTCCGTCTCAGGGCATCGACGCAGCACAAAAAGCCCCGCCGTGCGTAGCACGGCGGGGCCAGCGGCACGTCAAAAGACCATACACCTACGGGCGAAGGACCACCAAACTGGGCTAGGCAGCCGGGCAGATCTTCTTGAAGAGCTCGATGACGTCGTCGAGCGTTGCCTCGCGCGGGTTACCCGGGAAACAAGCGTCGGCCATGGCGTCCTTGGCCAGGACCTCGATCTCGTCAGCCTTCATGGCCTCGCAGACGTGCGGGATATTCACGTCGGCGGAAAGCTGCTTGACGGCGGCGATAGCGGCGTCGGCAGCCTCGTCGGTGCTCATGCCCGTGGTGTCAACGCCCATGGCGACGGCAACCTTGGCCAGACGCTCGGCGCAAACCGGCTTGTTGAACTCCATGGCGATCGGCAGCAGCATGGCGCAAGCGACGCCGTGCGGGGTGTCGTAGTGAGCGGACAGGGTGTGAGCCATGGCGTGGTCGATGCCCAGGCCAACATTGGAGAAGCCCATGCCGGCGACATACTGGCCAAGGGCCATGCCCTCGCGGCCGGAGCCGGGCTGGCCGGACTTGGCCTCGGCAACGGAGTCGCGTAGGTTCTCGCTGATCAGCTTGATGGCCTCAAAGTGGAACATGTCGGAGAGCTCCCAAGCGCCCTTGGTGGTATAGCCCTCGATGGCGTGGGTCAGAGCGTCCATGCCGGTGGAGGCGGTCAGGCCGGCGGGCATGGAAGCCATCATGTCGGGGTCGACGACGGCGACCTCGGGGGCGTCGTTGGTGTCGACGCACACGAACTTGCGGACCTTCTCGGGGTCGGTGATGACGTAGTTGATGGTCACCTCGGCAGCGGTACCGGCGGTCGTCGGCACGGCGATGGTGAACACGGCGTGGTTCTTAGTGGGAGCAACGCCCTCGAGGCTGCGGACATCGGCGAACTCGGGGTTGTTGATGATGATGCCGATGGCCTTGGCGGTGTCCATGGAGGAGCCGCCACCGATGGTCACGATAGCGTCAGCCTCGGCGGCCTTGAAGGCCTCGACGCCGTCCTTGACGTTCTGAATCGTGGGGTTGGGCTTGATCTCGGAGTAGAGGCTCCAAGCGATGCCGGCGGCGTCGAGCTCGTCGGTCACCTTAGCGGTAACGCCAAACTTGACCAGATCGGGGTCGGAGCAGACGAAGATCTTCTTGTAGCCGCGACGCTGGAGCTCGCCGGGGATCTCCTTGATGGCGCCGGAACCATGATAAGAGATGGTATTGAGAACGAAACGATTAGCCATTGATAGCCTCCCATCGTGTGCGGGGCACCCATTACGCCCCACGCTATGAGTCCCATCCTAACGCTTTTGAAACGAAAAACGCGTGAGAACGTCAAAATTGTTAAAGCGTTTCAACAGATGATGAAAAATATTGCGGCAAAGGGACAGCCCCTTTGCCGCATTCGGTTACTTTCGGCAGCCCTCTTTCCAAGCCTCGGCCGCAACCTTCCAGCGTAAGCGCAAGTCGCGCTCGCGGTCGATGAACATGATGGCAAACGCGACAAACAGCAGCAAGCTCGCCACGACGATGGCATGCAGGCCCATGCGCTCAATACACCAGTTGCCCAACACGGCGCCAAACACAAAGATAAAGATCACGCCAAAGTACAGCAGGCCGTTTTCCAAAAAGCCGCGCCTGTGGGTGATGATGTAATCGTCCACGTTTTGCAGCGCGTTGCGCAAGTTGCCGATGCACATGGTCGTAGCGATACCGTGACCGTGAATCTTGCGGAAGCTCTCAACCTGCATACCGCAGGCAAACGAAGTGAGGCAGTTGGCGAGCAGGTTGTAACCGCCACCGGGGATAAAGCTCACGCCCAGCAAGATGACGGCTTCAAAAAACACCGTCACCTGGCGCCAGTGAATCACGCTGCCGAACCGCTCGTGAACCAGGTCGGCAAGCATAATGCCCACGGCAAACGACACCACGGGGAAGAAATAGCGTCCCGCCAGCTGCCAGTTGCCCTCCGAGATGCTTACACCCACGAGCAGGATGTTGCCCGTCTGCGCGTTGGCGAAAACATGGTCGCGCCCAATGTACGAATACACGTCCATAAAGCCACCGGCGAGCGCCAAGATGATGCCCAGCTCAATAGACTCCGATATCTGTTTGGCACGCTGCATCGTCGTGCATCCTCCTTGTTGACGACTCTCTCGTGCGTTGGCGGAAACATAACCGCCGTTCATACTGTAACCCATTGACAACATGGCGTGCGCGCGAGACGGGTTCTCCAACGCGCAGATACACAGTCTGGAAACAAACGGCGGGCGCGGCGACGCTCTCACTCACCAGCCCATGTACTCCCCCAGTCTTTTTAGCTCCGTCCCAAAAAGACTGGTTACAATTACGTGCAGCATACAGACACCGGGAGGGATCGTGGCAAAAAAGCCTCAGCACGCTCAGAACAACCAGCGCAGTCAGCAGGGCAAACAGGGCCAGCAGCAAAAGCGCGGCGGCAAGGCGCAGGCCACGGTCGCCCGCACCAAGCATTCCCAAGCGACGCCCGCCCGTCCCTGGCGCCCGGGCCGCGATAAGTTCCTCCCCGTCAGCCGCGCCGATATGGATGCGCGCGGCTGGGACCAGTGCGACTTTGTCTACATCTGCGGCGATGCCTACGTGGACCATCCCAGCTTTGGCATGGCCATCATCAGCCGCGTACTCGACGCGCACGGCTACAAGGTGGGCATCATCTGCCAGCCCGACTGGACCGACCCCGCCAGCATTACCGCGCTCGGCGAGCCGCGCCTAGGCTTTCTCGTCAGTGCCGGTAACATGGACTCCATGGTCAACCATTATTCGGTGACCAAGCATCGCCGCCACACCGACGCCTATACCCCCGGTGGCGAGGAGGGGCACCGTCCCAACCGAGCCGTCACGGTCTACGGCAACCTCATCCGTCAGACGTTTAAGGATGCCCCCATCATCATCGGCGGCATCGAGGCGAGCCTGCGCCGCCTGGCCCACTACGACTACTGGCAGGATAAGCTCAAGCGCTCGGTGCTGCTCGACTCGGGCGCCGACATCCTCATCTACGGCATGGGCGAGCACGCGATCGTCGAGATCGCCGACGCGCTCGACGCGGGGCTGCCCATCGATCAGATTACCTATATCAATGGCACCGTCTACCGCACCAGCTCGCTCGACGAGGTCTACGACTACGACCTGCTGCCCAGCTGGGACGACCTTGCCGCCGACAAGCTCAACTACGCGCGCAGCTTTAACGTGCAGCAGCAGAACATGGACCCCATCACCGGGCATCGCCTGGTAGAGCCCTACCCCAACAACGTCTATGTGGTGCAAAACCCGCCGTCGGCCACGCTCACCACCGACGAGATGGACGAGGTGGCCGAACTCCCCTACGCACGCGATTGGCATCCCGATTACGACGCGGCGGGCGGCGTGCCGGCCTTTGCCGAGATCAAATTTTCCATTAGCTCCAACCGCGGCTGTTTTGGCGAGTGCTCGTTTTGCGCCCTCACCTTCCACCAAGGCCGCGTGCTGCAGATGCGCAGCCATGACTCGATCGTGCGCGAGGCCGAGCTGCTCACGCGCGATCCCGAGTTTAAGGGCTACATCAACGACGTGGGAGGGCCGACGGCCAACTTTAGCCGTCCCGCCTGCGACAAGCAGCTCAAGCACGGCGTGTGCAAGAACAAGCGCTGCCTGTGGCCGAGCGTATGCAAGAACATGGTGGTCGACGAGAGCGGCTACACGCAGCTGCTGCGCGACCTGCGCCAGCTGCCGGGCGTCAAGAAAGTCTTTGTCCGCAGCGGCATCCGCTTTGACTACACCATGGCCGATGCCTCGGACGAGTTTTTGCGCGAGCTGCTGGAGCATCACGTCTCGGGCCAACTGCGCGTAGCGCCCGAGCACGTGAGCGACGCGGTGCTCTCCGTGATGGGCAAGCCGAGCCGCGCCGTCTACGATGCGTTCTGCCGCAAATTTGAGCGCTTGAACCGCGAATACGGACTCAAGCAGTACGTTGTGCCGTATCTGATTTCGAGCCACCCCGGCTCGACCATGAAGGAAGCCGTGGACCTTGCCGAGGCCGTGCGCGACATGGGCTACATGCCCGAGCAGGTGCAGGACTTCTACCCCACCCCGTCCACCATGTCGACCTGCATGTACTACACCGGCGTGGACCCGCGCACCATGGAGCCGATCTACGTGGCGCGCGACCCGCACGAAAAGGCCATGCAGCGCGCGCTGATTCAGTATCGCAAACCCGAGAACTACAAGCTCGTGCGCGAGGCGCTGGAGAAGGCCGGGCGTCGTGACCTGATTGGCTACACCAAGCATTGCCTGATCCGTCCCGTACCGCCGCGCCCGGGCGAGACGTCTGCTGGCGGCGGACATGGGACCGGCAAGAAGGGCGGCAAGGCCCACGGTGGCGCTGGCAAGGGACCCAAAGGCAGCAAGGGCCACGGCGGCATGTCGCGTGCGCAAAACACCGCAGGGCGCAATCGCGCGGCCCAGGGACGGCAGGGCGCCAACGGAGGCGGACGTCGCAACTAGGGCAGTGGTGCGCTCGCTGCGTCCATCCCACACGCGTGGCGCAGCGAGCGCATTGCCTCAACGAGGATGGCACCGGCGATAGCAACCGTAATTGCCACGTCGAACGGCGTGTTCACAAACCAGAGCAACGTCATGAGGTACGAGCCGGCATTAAAGGCAAAGTGCAACAGGATCGTGTAGCGGAGCTTTCCGGTCGTCACGAGCACCCAGCCAAAAATGAGGCCGGCAGCGCCCGCATAGCAGCCCTGCACCCAGTTCATGTGAATAAAGCCGAAGACCGCCGCCTGCAGCACGATTGCCGCGGCGACGCCCCAGGTACTCGGGGCCGCCCAGGGCACTATGGCGCCGTCTTGCGCCCGTGCGCGACGCTGGCGTTTCCAGAGCGGACGGCACTGTGGGTTAAACGCTCGGAGCGAAAACTCAAAAATGATACCGCGCACCAGCAGTTCCTCGCAAAACGGCGCGCCGAGCACCGTAGTCAGGACGGCGAGATAGCTGGTGTCGCCCATGCCTGTTTCCTCGACAAGTTCACTGTAATCGGCCGCGACCTCGGGCAACAATGACAGTACGGCGTCGGTCACGTAGCCAACGACCACCTGCAGTGCCAAGCCGATCACGATAACGCAGGCAATGCGCTTCCACGCGCTACGCACTCCCCCGCCAAGCGGACGCTCACCTTGCCAGCGCGCGATAAACGACCGCGGCCACAAATAACGCCACCATAGCAGCGCCATCAAAAACGACGCCGTCTGAGCGACGGCTTGAAACCATTGAATATCGAGGTTGTCGATCGGGAAACCCGTCAGCGCCGACACGATGTCCAGCACGGAGAACAAAACCATGCTCAGGACAATATCGGCAGCGACGACGCCAAAACAGGCAAGCGCCCAAACCAGCGCATTGAGCATGCCGACCTCCTCCCAACGACTAGTCATTGGGGACGTTCTTCAACGACTAGCTGTTGGGGACAGTCTTTGCCAAAGGCCCCGCTGGGCGAAATGTCGAACGGGAAGGTGCCGCAGCGATTGAACGCGGCGATAAACATGCGGATGGCGTTGGACGGCGTGGTGCCCACGAGCTGGGTCGCCGCCGCGAAGGCCGCCTTTTCCTCAGGCAAGACCTTCGCTACAACCGGGGTCATGTGTTCTGCCATGGCGCTTCCTTTTTGAAACGACGGTGGTGCGGATAGATGCGGGCCACGCGGCTGGGCGACGGGCTGTGAAGGCAACCCGATTGGCCCGCATCTG
Organism: uncultured Collinsella sp.; assembly: GCA_900542635.1. Lineage (GTDB taxonomy): Bacteria > Actinomycetota > Coriobacteriia > Coriobacteriales > Coriobacteriaceae > Collinsella. Next base: position 1,110 of record UQOJ01000013.1, on the reverse strand, counting down.
GAGTTTGTTTCTACGGCGTTGGTATTACTTGGTATCCCTAAGTATTACCCCGCAGATAGAATAGCACACCTGATCCCTTGGGGACGGAGGAAAACGGATCATTTTGTTGCTGAATAAGTATTTAGATTGTGATGATGTCCGAGATATTGAGGGCCCGAGCGTCGACGGCATCGTGCGTGGCAAGCAACAGCATGCGACCGTCGAGCAAGTCGAGCACGACTTCGGCGCATGCGTCGCGCGCAGCGGTATCTAGACCGGTAAAGGGCTCGTCCAGAATCACCGCGTCGCCTGGGCACAGCAGGGCGCGGGCAATCTCGACACGACGGCGCTGCCCGCCCGAAAGCTCGGCCACGCGCGAATGCACGTCGATTCCCGGCACCAACCGGCGCAGCAAGGCCGCAGCGCTCGACGCGCCCACGTGTGCATCGGCACACACCAGCACGTTATCCAGCGCCGAGGCGGACTCGACCAAGCGCGCATCCTGAAACACCATCGAGCACGGCGCGCACTCCCCCGCTGCCAACGAAAGCAGCGTCGACTTGCCCATGCCCGAAGCGCCCATCACACAGATACGCCCACCCGCGGGCACGTTGAGCTCCAGACCGTCGAGCGCCGGAGCCCAGGGCGCGCGATCGCCCACGGCAAGCGCAAGCTCCGCCGCAGCGCTATCGCTCGCAGCCCCCGCACGCCCGCGCAATCCATGCCCATGCGCCCGCACGGCCACGCGCCACGCCACGGGTCCCGAAACCCGCAGTAGCCACACCAGCACGCGCTCACAAGCCCACGAGGCGGCAACAACCAGCACGGTCCACGCCAGCAGATCGGCGGTCTCGATGAGCAGCTTCGACTGATAGATGCGCTCGCCCACGGTGCCCGTCGCCATGCCGATCAGCTCCGCCGCCACACCGGCCTTCCAGCTCATGCCAATCACGGCGCGGGCGCACGAAAGCACAAACGGCAGGACCTCGCGCCAGGTGTGGGCGCAAAACAGTCGCCAGCCCCGCACGCCATGCAGGCGGAACATCTGCTTCAGCGGTTTATCCGCTTGCGTCAAACCCTCGACCTGTCTCTTATACACATCTGACGCTGCCGACGACTTAATAGGTGTAG
>UQOJ01000012.1 GCA_900542635.1 uncultured Collinsella sp. | reverse complement strand
ACGGGCTGATATAGGGAGAGGGCCTGACCCCATATCGTTGGGGCCAGGCCCGATTCTGCCTCTTGACAATGTCCTGCTCATATTAAATGCCGGTACGCTTGCAGAATCGTACCTGTTCCGATTACAGAAAAGGGGCCGTCATGCGTAAGCCTGCCTCCTGCGTCCTTTCCATCGCGCTCTCGCTCGTAATGACGGTTGGTTTTATCCCGTCACCCGCGCTTGCCGAAATCGCCAGTGCGCCAGAACCCGCCGCGCAAAGCGCCGGCAAACCTAACGAGAGCCCAGCCGAAACCACGTCGGGCCAAGCCCGGGCAAACGATCAAATCAGCGCCGCCTCCGGCACCAATGTAACGGCCAACGCAACGCAGCCGATCGACGCCAGCATGTTCAGTATCGAGGACACCGACATTCGCTACACGGGCAATCCCGTGATGCCCACCGTCACGTCGTCGACCGTGCCGAGCGACCAGTACACTGTCGCCTACGAGAACAACGTAGCCATCGGTCAGGCGACCGCCGTTGTGACCGCCGACGACCAGAACTACAGCGGCACCTGCGCGATCCCATTTGAAATCAAACCGGCGAACGCGGCCGCGAACTACCAGCACAGCACCACCGCGCAAAGCGGCGACATCAGGCTCACCGTCCAATGGAACGACCCGAGGCTCGGCCAGGAGACCACGTTCCATGTGACTGCGACGGGCGGAAGCGGTGCGTACCAATTCCGCATGGACGCACCGACGTATATGGATCCCGACGGTAGCAGCGAAAGCGTTGCCGACCCCAGCCGTAACCAGTGGCAGCAATACACCGGCGAATGCACATCGCACGACTACCAGTTCGAAATGACCGCTAGCGGCACCTATTACCTGCGCTTTTACCTGATGGATAAGGCGGCCGGCGTGTACTATCTGCGCTCAAACGTGTTTGCGAGCGCGAACGACGACGCCTATCCGGCGGTCAGCGCCATCGTGAAGTCCGCAGTCGACAAATGCAGCGCCGATACCGACGGGTCCGACTACGCCCGCGCCCTGTGGCTGCACGACTGGACTCTTGACCAGCTGGAGTACGACCACAGCCTCAACTGGTGCTCGGCCGAAAGCGGCCTCACGCGCCACCAGGGCACCTGCGAAAGCTACCAGCGCATCTATTCCAAGCTCCTTGACGCCGCGGGCATCGCCAACGGCCGCATCACCGGCAACGGCCACACCTGGAACGCCGTAAAGATCGACGGCAAATGGTGCCAGATGGACCTAACCTGGGACCACACCAGCGACAACTGGTACGGAGACCTGGAGCAACGCCTTACCGTTGCGCGTGCAATCTATTCCGGCTCCCCCGTACTCCTGCTCGACGAATGCACCTCGGCCCTCGACCCCAAGACCGAGCGAGAAATGCTGGACCGCATGCGAAATCTCGGCCGTACCGTCATCATCGTCACGCACAGGCCTGCCGCGCTGGAGGTTTGCGATCGAGTTGTGAGCCTTGAACCCAAATGAGGAGTGGATCGCTGCGGTTGTTTTCGACAGCGCTCTCGCCATACTCATTGATGCGCGAGACACAAGGTGACTCAATCCCGCACGATGGTATTTGACGGATAGCCGAATATATGGGTCGTAAATCAAGCCCCGAAAGGAGGTAAAGATATGGACGAGACGACTCAGCACTATTTGGACTCACTGCTTGCAATCGCGTTCCCAAACGGCCAGGCCTTTGTAGAGCGCCAGGACTTGCCTTTGGCAAAAAGGCTTATAGACCTCGGTTTGGCAGTAAATCGAATTGAGTATGCTGACTGCAGCGGAAACCGCTGGATTTGGTTGAACAAGTCGGCAATGAGGCTCTAAGCCGAGACGCAAATTGCTCAAGGCTCAATGAATAGCGGCTCGTCGTGAGTATTTGCTCGCATAAGCACTGCCGAATATCGCGAAACAGCACCGCCGTTATTGCGCTTGGGCACCGGGGCCGATATGGATCCCGGTGCCCATTTATTGCTGACATTCGACGCCGCGGCGCTGCCGCATGTTGGTCTCGCCCATGACGACATGCTCGGCGAGCCATTCTTCGTTAAACAGGCGCTAGGGTGCCGCCCTTACACCAACATTTTCGACGCGATCTTCTTGACGGCACCACAACCGGTTCTATTTAACAGCTAATTTGAAAAGTCAGTTCCAAAAACTCAGCAAAAACCGCAATGCCGACCTCATCCTCTCGCATGTGCGTGACGACAAGGTCGGCATTGTCTTTCTTGTTTATGTTCCAAAAGAGCAGCTTCATAAAACAGCTCGGAGAAAACTACTGCGCAAGCACGTCCGCGATGCGTTCGCTCGCATGCCCATCACCATAGGGGTTCGATGCATGGCTCATGGCCTCGTACTCGGCCTGATCGCTGAGCAGTCGACTGAACTCGCGGTAGATGACGTCCTCCTCGGTGCCGACGAGCTTCAGCGTGCCGGCGGCCACGCCCTCGGGGCGCTCGGTGGTGTCGCGCATGACGAGCACCGGCTTGCCCAGGCTCGGGGCCTCCTCCTGTATGCCGCCCGAGTCGGTGAGGATGAGGTGGCTCGCGGCCATGAAGTTGTGGAAGTCGAGCACCTCGAGCGGGTCGATGATGTGCAGGCGGTCGAAGCCGTCCAGCTCCTCGTGCGCTGCCTTGCGGACGAGCGGGTTCATGTGGATGGGGTATATCGCCTTGGTGTCGGGATGCTCCTCCATCACGCGGCGGATGGCGCGGAACATGCGGTGCATGGGCTGACCCAGGTTCTCGCGGCGGTGCGCCGTGATGAGGATGAGGCGGGAGCCCTCCGCCCACTCGAGCTCGGGATGGGAGTAGCCCTCGCGCACGGTGGTGCGCAGGGCATCGATTCCGGTGTTGCCGGTGACCCAGATCTTCGACTCCGGCTTGCCCTCGCCAAGCAGGTTCTGCTTGCTCGCCTCCGTGGGTGCGAAGTAGTACTCGCTCACGATATCGACGGCCTGGCGGTTGAACTCCTCGGGCCAGGGGCTGTAGATGTCGTGCGTGCGCAGGCCCGCCTCGACGTGCCCCACGGGGATCTGCAGGTAGAAGCACGCGAGCGCAGCGGCGAAGCTGGTCGTGGTGTCGCCGTGGACCAGGACGACGTCGGGCTTCTCGTCCTCGAGGACGGCTTTGAGCTTGAGCAGCACATCGCACGTCACGTCGAACAGCGTCTGGCCAGGCTTCATGATCGCCAGATCGTAGTCGGGAGCCACACCGAAGACGTGCAGCACCTGGTCGAGCATCTCGCGGTGCTGGCCCGTCACGGTCACGACGGTCTCGAACTCCTCCTTGCGCGCCTTCAGTTCGTTGACGAGCGGGCACATCTTGATTGCCTCCGGGCGGGTGCCGAAGACGAGCATGATTTTTTTCATTATCGGTCCTTTCTCATGTGCTGAGCCTTATGGGCATGAGAGCTATAAGAAACAGCGGACGATTGCCTCACTACAGAAAGAAGAGCTAAAAACAAAGCTATCGTTAGGACGGCCTCGGATATCGCAATCGCCGATGCCACGCCCATAGCGCCCCAACCATGACCAAGCCAAACGTTGAGCACCAAGGAAAGGATGGAATCGACTATCATGAGCAGGCTATAAAGAGATTGATATCCAAAAGGAATGAGAAGCTGAACACCGAGAAAATTGTTTACGATGCCCAGCAACACCCAAATAGCAAGCGGAATGAGTGTATCGGCGCAAACTAGATACTCTTTGCCATAGAGAATCTCGACTACCGGTTTGCGAAGGATCGCCATGCCAAATAAACCAGCCGCAAACAATACGACCACGGGAATACCAAACTTAGCAACAAGCCGCGCCGCGGAGCGCCGAGATTTCATTCGTTCTTCGTTTACACGTGGATACAGCGCTTGGCCAACAGGAGTAAACATCAGGCTCGCCATTTGCGGCACCTTCAAAATGGCAGCATACGAGCCAACGACCGCACTTGGCTGGCAACCGCCGAGCACCGTGACGCCAACATTTCCAATGATCTTGCCGGCGGCAGATGAAAGAAAAATCGGCATTCCGTCTCGCATCTCACCGAGTATCTGCTTTATAGATGCAAAACCCATTTTGATCCCATAGCGCTTCCAAGCAAATACATGAGTAGTAACACCCGAAGCAAGGAAAGTAATTGAATACAGGAACGAGTAAAGCATCAATTGGCCGGGGTTATTTATAAGGAGGAAAATCAGAATGACAGAAAGCCCTCGCGCAGCCGCCGTGGCTATAGTGATGACCTTCATGTCCTGCAAACCCTGAAAAAGCCAGTTGAGCTGTAAAGCAATGCCAACAAGCATGGAAAACAACGCAAGCATACAGGATAGCTGGTCCCCGGTTGCAGCCGACGTAATACCGAGAATTATTACTACGACAAAGCAGGCGGCAACAAGTCCCAGTCGAGCAATAACGACAGCGGACACGAGGTCGTTAAGCTCTTCCCCATCTTTGACCTCAACGACCTTTTTCGTTGCGCTCAAGTTAAAACCAAACTCAACAACAAGCTGAAAATAAGTTATCCAATTAAGAGCAATAGAGAATACGCCATACCGCTCAGCGCCAAACACGCGGGTAACGTAAGGCACCGTAACAAAAGGCAACACAATGTTAATTGCCTGCAGCGCAAGCAGCCAGCCAGTATTCTGGAGAAGCTTTTTCTCTTTAAAAGCCAAACTAATTCTCCTTCGTCATCTTCTCGAGGAATAGCAGTTGTGCCTCGCGAACACGCCTGATTCCATCTTGGGCAGCGGGAGCAGAACGCCCACACAACTCACTGACAAGGGCGCTCGCAGAAGTAGAATCGACCGCAACGCTTCTCCAAGGTTCTCCTACCTTGCTTAATAGATCCCTCTTGCGGAAGTCACTAGAATTTGATTTGGGTTCAAAAGATACAAAACGCTTTCCGAATAGCAGCGAAAACGCCGTTCCATGGAAAGAGTCCGTACAGACAAAAGAAGCGCCCGCAAATAACTTAAGGAAATCCTCAGGGCCAGCATCAGTAATCATCTCGCGCTTAAATGAGTCCCGCCCATAACGCACATTTATAACCTTCAAGGGCAATCCAAGCTCAGATGCAGCCTGCTTCGTAAGCTCCAAATAGCGCGCGGATGCCTCCTTATTAATGTAATAACCTAAAACATACCCACAGTCTTCAACCGAAGTATTAACAGCTTGTGCCCAGCGCTTTGAATCCAAAAGGAAAACAGGGTCGTCAACCACCTCGGGAGACCGCCCGCATAAGCTATTAACCACGGGTGCATCAGTATTCTCTCTTACACAGAGGACATCAAAAGAAGCTAGGTCATCTGAAAAAGGAGCTAATTCAGTTTCGGTAGCGCTGCCGAGACTTGCCGCAAAACTGCCCTTACGAGCCGACGTTTCAAAGGGAAAAAGGAAAGCTTCATCGAAATCGGCAATATTAGGATTGAAAACCTGGTCGCTTCCAGAGATAAGGAGATCGAAACTTTCTTTATTAACAAAATCGCGCATCTCTTCAATTGAATAGAACCGAGGCGTCAGATGAAGGTAACGCGACTCATATTCAGCAAATTTGCGCTCCTTAGAACGCCTTTTGCCTTCAAAAGGAAGCAACGCGACATTAACCGCTAAATTAGATAGAAAACCATCCCTTTTGTGATGAAGGGAGTTATTGCGCTCCTGGCGATCATTTTGGAAGTTAAGCACCCAAACATCATGACCCATAGAGCGAAGCTGCTCTTGTAGTGCGTAACACTGCAAGATCGCACCGTAGTTGCGGGCAAAATGGTAAGTAATGATTCCAATTTTCATTTATTAATTTCCAATCAAATAATACTCCAGCGAGCATTCCAACGTTAATCAGCCCAAGACACAACTTCGGAAACAGGCATTCTCTGAGCAACCGGTCTCGCAAACGTTTCTTTTGGGTAGCCAAATCCGACGACCGCAATAATCGCTTCACTTGTCGAAATGCCTAAAGAAGAACGCATTTCTTTTCCTAAGTCACCAACAACCCACTGGAAAATACATGAACCAATTCCATAAGCTTTCAGCGCCAAAACAAATGACTGAAGATAGATGCCGCCGTTGATAAACCATTGGTTATATTCGGCGCAGGAAAACAGAGAAGTGTCGGTAGTAATAACTGCCCATTGGAAAATTGATTGCTCAAACCCTTTATTGCCACGCACGGCAGCAGAGACAACCTGAGCAGATTTTGGCCCGGAAAAATACACACGACTTGGCTGACGGTTGCACGCCGAAGGCGCGCTCTGCGCAAGCTCAACAACTTGCGTCAGCGTTTCCTGAGGAACAGGGGCTGGATCAAATGACCGAACACTATGTCTCCCGTTAATAAAATTGATCGCATACTTATCGCAATCAGAGACAGAAGCAAAAGAATCGGAAACAATTCCAGCCCTATCACTCAAGTCAATTCGGCCAACTTCATATGAAGTTTGTTCAGCGAGCGATTCAAAACCAGGCTGCCATTTAGAGCAATCAAGTCCAAACTGAGCTCGACGAACAAGCCAGTTCTCAAGTGCCGCCATGGACTCGGTAAAAGCATATGAATGATTATCAAAAGAAGGATCTTTTGCTGCAAGCGTTAAATAATCAAGGAGACGGTCGGCCTTTTGTGTTCCAAAATCATCGCGACAGCCTTCAATACAAAGAGCTTTCTCAAATGAATGAGCAATAAGAAGAGAGTCTCTGTACAAGGTGTCTAAAGACCTAAAGTCTTCGCAAGCAAGCAAACGATTCGATTTAACAGCAAACGACAATCTTCGAATTTTATTGTACGCAGGCAGTACTGCAGTCTTTATGTCCATACCCACTCCTAAGACGCGTGTTGTTTGTCGGCATAACGAAACTAATTACTTTTTGGAGGACAATGAGGAAAACAAAAACGAGATATACATCAATACTCTGCGTGAGCAAGGCAAGAATGACAACGAATAGCATCGCTTCTGTCGAAGCGCTTTTAACACAGTCCGTAAGATGGCAAAGGGCAACGATCAGCACACAGCTCAAGAGAAGACCAAAGTATGAGAAGTTAATGATGCACATCTCGAACCAGCATGGCGTTGTGCCAGCCGGAAGCTCGGATATTGGCAATCCTAGAATAGAAGATGTTAAGTATTGGTAATCTTGATATGGTTTGCTAGGCCAAATTGATCTAGGGACCCAAATAAATAGTGTCGAAAGAAACGATTGACCGTAATAATCGAGTATATGATCACCTAAAAAGAACTCATGATAGATTACATATTTTGTAACATCGTCTCTGCCAAAATCAACGCGGAGCATCTCATAGACGCTATTGAAACCCGTATCCCTCAACGGTCGAACAACAATTAGATAAAAAGATGAGAAGAAAAGGAGCGCGCAAAGCGCGAGCGGAAAAAAGACCCTCAACTTTTTTCTCTGTTCAAGAGCAGGATTTCTTCTTAAATAGAAAAACAAATACAGGACAATTAATATCGCAAGCATGAATCGTTTGCCAGAAATCCAGCCAGTAACAATCGAGTAACAGACAATAAGAACTAAATTGGCGACCGTCCCCAGCCTGTCCTGACGAAAGAACAGGGAGCAAAAAGAAATTACACTTAGCAGAAGCAGCTCCGCAACGATCATACTCACGCCGCTAGAGGCAACTCCACGAGAAACCGAGTCACCATAAGTTAGATAAGAGCTGACATTGCCGGAAAGCAAAATATATATATATGGAGAGATAGTAAACAAATACATTACGACTTTATTGTCAAATATCGCCCCTCCCCATTTTTTTTGAACTTTAATCTTCTTTTTTTGATAGTAATTTGAGTAGAAAAACAATGAAGTGCAGGCCGTTATAAGCAAGAGGTCATAAATGGCCGACACATAGTCATTGGCCATTGGGGCTATAAAAGGTTTATACCAGTAAACTGTCTGGTAACTTGGCCTACCAATTGCATAATCGAGCAAAATAGGTAGACAACAGAACGCCCATAAAATTAAATATACATAGTTTGCAATAGAAACCTGCGGCTTCATAATTAATCGATTATAAATTACGCACAAATAAAATGAAGAAAGCAGGATCAGCATCCAGTCAAGGGCAACTCGCCAAAGCTCCATTAATCGTCCGCCTCGTCAAACGCACCAAGACTCTGCAGCAGCGATTTCATAACAGCAAGATTATCTGTTCCATTAAAGAAATCATATGCACAAGATCTAAATTGACTATATTCATGATCGATTTGCTTAATAGCATCGGCTATTGATTCGGGTTCAAAGTCAACGCACTTACCGCTGCCGCTGGCCTCAACAGTTGAAACCAAGCCCGGCAAACGATTTGCAAGCGTAGGGAGGCCAAATGCTGCATACTCATATATTTTATTAGGCGCGCAAAAGGCCTTATTAAGCGATGTGTCATCATAAAGCACGACGCCAATTCGCGACCTTGCAGTAATTTCCAAATGCTTTGGCGCTGGAACAAAACCATACACAAAAGTATCCGGGTAAATCTCCTTCATTCGTTCAGTCGTACCGTAGCGATCTTTTCCCATAAGAACGAAAGCGTAATCAGACTCCATCATACGAAGAGCCTCAGCGATGGGCGCAACATATTCAGGACGCTGGAATAGCCCCTGGTAAAGAAGAATCTTTCTTCCGTCAAGCTCATCCAAGATCTGCTTTGTGACGTTTGTCGAAACAGAGGGGATTTCACCCGCTTTGAGCCCGTATGGCTTATTCGGGAAAACTGAGGGAAGCGAATTCAGCCCCCATTTAATTTTCATATAGTAGGCACGATTTAACTCGCAACACGTAACCGCAAGAGCCTTGCGACAAACCGCCGCAAATAGTCGTTCTTTTGTCGGTTGATCATCACACAGCTCAAGCGCCGTGGCCACATAGGGAATACCGGAAAGTGCCCCGTAAAGCGGAAGCGCAGATTCAGCAGTTCCAAACCAGATAAGATAATCCGTTGGCTCTTTTTTTAGCCGAGTGAGGACGGCTTTGCGGAAATGAGTCCAGTTATTCAATGTATCCAGTTTTCCGCCAACGCTCAGATGCGGATCAACGAGCTCCGTAAAAGGAATGCCCTCGCCTTTTAGAATTTCCTTGGCCGTATCCTTGCTGGAACCAAACCAGACTTCAATCTGTACGCCCAAATCTTTAATCATTCTTATTTGTGACATACAGGGGGGATAGAACGCCAAGTCGGACTTAACAATATATATAACCCTCTTAAACATATAGCCCCTCGTAAAGATTGCTAACTCGATTTGCGTAAGTCTCATAGCTTCGGTCTTCTTGAAGAGAAGGCAACAAGCGCCTGGTTGACTCGCAAAGCATTTCGTAATAATTACTGTCTTCTAGTTTAGAAATCGCCTCACAGAGAGAGGAAACGTCGCCATTTTTAAAAAGAAGACCATTTACGCCATCCCTGATATATGCAATAGCCCCACAGGTCTCGGGAACGATTGATGGAATACCAGAGGCAAACATGGCTTCAAGGCATACTAAAGGAGAAGCTTCGTACCAGGATGAAGTCATCACCAAAGCCTTATTTGATTTGAACTGGTCTGCGAGTACATCTTTATCACACCAACCCAAAAAATTAAGGTTTGGGTAAGCATCTCTTAGTCTCTCGAACTCAGGACCAGATCCACATAATGTTCCTGGCAAACCCAAAGAAGTAAGCGCTCTACAAAACAGCTCGGGGTTCTTCTCCTTATCAAAACGGCCTACAAACAAATAGCCGTTCTTTTCAGATGGCACACCAAGCGAAAGCTCCCCTTCAACAGAAATTGGATTGGGAAGAATGCATGGCATGCCATCATCAAATTCACTGCCACGCATAATGTCATAGGTAAAATCCGAAAGATAACAAAACTTTGGATGGGCACGCTTGATTGAACGATTTTGAAGAGCGATGCGAACCACTCGATATAGCTTCTGCACATAGCTTCTCTTATCACAATTGCATCGAATGCACTTTGCGGAGCATGCTTTCAAATGGCATATTCTATGCTTCTTGTAATCGTAAAACCCACCATTAGGACATACAAGAAAATACTCATGAAGCGTCACGAGCACCTTGAAGCCAGAATCGGCAATAGCATCAAAAATTGAAGATGAAAGAGCATGGGTCCAGGAATGAACGTGTACGACAGTGTCATCAGGATTGAATTGGTTTAATAAGGCACAAAACCTCTCGTAAGATTTTTTACTGTGCAGGCCGCTAAGGGCACCGGCAACTTTGTTATCTGACTCGAGAAAAGGCTGTTCATTTGCAACAACAACCTTGAAACCGTCAAGTCGACTGTGAATTGGCCCGCAACCAGCAAAGTAGACAACGTTATACCCGCGGTCACGGAGAACCACGGCGGTAATGTAAGCGATTTGGGCGGTACCGCCAAAATTATCAGCCGTATCATCAACAATAATGACGTTTTTGACTCTCTTGTCCATCAATTTCTGTCTCCGTTTATTAGTTGCAAATATCGCCTCAAAAGCCAATCGGCCTGCTGATCAATGTCGTAATGTACAAATGAACCGGGAGAAGTGGAATCGCGCCCCTCATCAGACTTTTTTGAAAGAGAGCAAATCTCATCTGCCCACACGACAGGGCTATCAATCGACAAGAACTTACACTCCCCCGTTACGTCTACTTCACGCGTAATCGCATCGCTCAACAAGCACGGTAAGCCAGACACCTGTGCCTCGACGCCGACGAGGCCCAGGCCTTCGTAAAGGCTTGGCAGAACGAACGCATCAAACGCCTGGTACAAGCGATTGACATCGCTTCTCTGCCCCAGAAACTTAACGCGATCAGTAAGACCGCGTTCGCCCACCAAGGCCTTTACGGAGGCCCCGGCTTCGCCGGTACCGACAAGCAGCAGGACAGCATCGTCGCGGCGCTTTGCGACCTCAGCAAACACGTCAATCAAAAACGCATGGTTCTTCTGGGCAGTAAAGCGCCCCACATGTCCAATGGCAAACTGGTTGCCGACGAGGCCCAGGTCGGCTCGCGCTTGCGCACGAGCCTCCGCATTGAAGCGAAAGCGATCCAAATCGATTGCGTTGTATACGACCTCGAAGTGCGCAGCTTTACCGAAAAGCCATTCACCGGCAAATTGACTACATGCAAATCGATGTGTTGGATACCGATTCGATTGCGTTTTCAGCACGGCCTTCAGGGCATTTTTGGCATACTCCCCCTTACCGCTCGTAGAGTGACTATGGGCGATCCGCACAGAAACACCCGCCTTCTTCGCAGCACGAAGAGGAAAGACCGAAAGCGCGTTGATGTGACTGTGGACAATCTTCCAGCCCTCTTGCTTAAAGAGACGCTGAAGCTCTCGCTGGTATTCAGCTATATGCTGATAGGGCGGTATCTCAAAGACCCTGCCACCGAGCGATTCGATCTCGTCACGGGGAACAAGCGTCGAATCGGAATCAACAAGAAAGTCAAACTGCACTTTACTGCGATCGATGTGACGATAGTAATTCATAACGACAGCTTCGACGCCGCCGCCAACCATCTTGCCAACAACCTGAGCCACCCTAACCGGTTCAGTCATTTAGCAAGCACCTCCACCGGTAAAGACCTCAACGACCGTGAGGAGAACAATCTTCAAGTCCGTGATGGGGCCGCGCTTGGCGATGTACTCCAAATCACGGCGGACCATCCCGTCGAAGTCGGTGTCGTTGCGATCGGTCACCTGCCACCAGCCGGTGATGCCGGGCTTAACGGACAGTCGCTGCAGTTCGTACTCGGTGTATTCCGCCACTTCGTTGGGCAGCGGCGGGCGCGGGCCCACGACGGACATCTGGCCCAAGAACACGTTCAGGAACTGCGGGAACTCGTCGATGGAGTGCTTGCGAATGAACTTGCCGATCTTGGTGACGCGGGGGTCATCCCTCATCTTGAACATGGCGCCAGCGATCTCGTTTTGCTCCTTGAGCTCGGCGAGACGCTCATCGGCGTCTTTGTACATGGAGCGGAACTTCCACATGCGGAAGGTAGACAGGCTGCCGTCAGGGTGAGTCTGACCGACTCGGATCTGGCTGTAGAACGGGTTACCTTCGCTTTCTAGGCGAATTGCGGCTGCGAGCACCAGACTGGGAATTGCGATAATCGCAAGCACGACACCGCTGAAAACGATGTCAAACGCGCGCTTCACCGCCCTGTAGGCCAGACGCGAGTTATCCCAGTCCATGAAGGATTGCATGGCCTTGTAGCGACCGGCGCCCTCGCGCCGGTCCATGGCCTGTGCAATCAGCGCCGCCCCCACGGGCGCATTGCTCTCTGTTACTTCTTTAGCAGCCACAGTCATACTTACGTCCCCGTTCCCCAGGGATCCCCCAATCGGTAAATTCAAAAATGCGAACGAATAGCTGATGCAACGTCTCCCTTACGTTTTGCTGGGAACGTCGAGCGGTAGCAGCTCCCTAAATGCGGAGTTACCTTCGCCCACGTCTACCAGGCACCAGCGCTTATGACGGTCGATCTTTTTAACGCGGGCCTCTTGCCCCACCAAGGGACCCTGTTCTATGTGCAACACGCCGTCTTCTATGCGGGCGACGCTGTTGCGCACCACGCCGTCGCCGTCTAGCACGCTGCGGTACCAATCCTGCGCATCGTCCGGCATGGGCATATACGCCCGCTCCCTACTACCGGCAATGCGACAGCCAAAGCTCAACTGGGCCAAAGCCCTATCGAGCGCGGCGGCATCGTGCGTGGCAACGAAGAAATATTCCTTGTACATGGGTTTTGTTTGGAGCGACCATGCGCCGTCCCGCTTAAACCAGAACTCCTTTTGCATTACAAAAGCGTCCTGCATAAGGTTGTGCGGGATAATGCGGCGAACCTTTTCGCAGGTCTCGCGCTCTTTTCCATTGGGGGTGTGGACCAGATACCAGCGGACGCGGCCGTGCTGGCTGTTGGTGGTGGCGCCGTTAAATGCGCCCGGCAGCTGCTCTTGGCGCCGTGCCGTCTGTTCCATGTTCTCGCCCCCCTCTTTTGGCTTTGCGATGCACGCAAATGCAGGGGCGTTTAGAACAGGCTACTCGCTCGCAGCTAGGCGCAGTCGCAGAAGTACAGGTTTTTGTAGAGGGGTATGGAGATGCACCTACTAGCAGTACATTTTGCGTAATCTGGGCAAACGCTGATTAATTGCTCGTATAATGTCGTCTGTCGAAAGATACAAAAACCTGTACCTTTTTGTGCAACAAAAAAAGCCGCTCAACCAGCTGCTTTTCTTATTTGGGCATGAAAAAAGGCGACCGCCCTATGTGGACGGTCGCCTTTGTTAATTGTTGTGAAGCTTGCCTTAGGCGCGAGTCTTGATCTCCTCCAGCACCTTGGCAACAAACTCGTCAACGCTCATCTGAACGGTCTCGTTGGAGCGATCGCGGACGGAGATGTTGCCGGCCTCGACCTCCTTCTCGCCCAAGATGAGCATATAGGGCACGCGGTCGATACTGCGGGCCTCGCGGATCTTGTAGCCGATCTTCTCGTCGCGGTCGTCGCAGACCACGCGAATGCCGGCCTCCTCCAACTTGGCGCACACCTCGTGGGCGTAGTCGCGGCTCTTCTCAGAGACGGGAAGCGCCTTGACCTGCACGGGCGCCAGCCAGGTGGGGAACTTGCCCGCAAAGTGCTCAATCAGAATACCGATGAAGCGCTCGATGGAGCCAAAGCACACGCGATGCAGCATGATGGGACGCTTCTTGGTGCCGTCGGCGTCCACGTACTCCAGGTCAAAGTTGAGCGGCATCTGGAAGTCGAGCTGCACGGTACCGCACTGCCAGGTGCGGCCGAGCGAGTCCTCCAGATGGAAGTCGATCTTGGGACCGTAGAAGGCGCCGTCGCCCTCATTGACCTCGTAGTCCATGTGCAGCTGCTCCAGAGCAGTGCGCAGGCCCTCCTCGGCGCGCGCCCAATCCTCGTCCGAACCCATGGAGTCCTCGGGGCGGGTGGAAAGCTCAACATGGTACTTAAAGCCAAACTTTTGGTACACGGAGTCGATGAGGTTGACCACGCCCACGATCTCGTCGGTCAGCTGGTCGGGACGCACAAACAGGTGGGCGTCGTCCTGGTTAAAGCAGCGCACGCGGAACAGGCCGTGCAGGGCGCCGCGCAGCTCGTGGCGGTGCACCAGGCCAATCTCGCCGGCGCGGATGGGCAGCTCGCGGTAGGAGTGCGGCTTGGAGGCGTACACCAGCACGCCACCCGGGCAGTTCATGGGCTTAATGCAGTACTCTTCGTCGTCGATGACGGTGGAGTACATGTTGTCCTTGTAGTGGTCCCAGTGACCCGAGGTCTTCCACAGCTGCTTGTTCATGATGAGCGGCGTGGAGATCTCCACGTAGCCGGCCTTGTGGTGGATCTCACGCCAGTAGTCCAGCAGCGTGTTCTTAAGAATCATGCCGTTGGGCAGGAAGAACGGGAAGCCGGGGGCCTCGTCGCGCATCATAAAGAGGTCCATCTCGCGGCCGATCTTGCGGTGGTCGCGCTTCTTGGCCTCCTCCAGCATGTGCATGTGCTCGTCAAGCTCTTCCTTGGTGGCAAAGGCGACGCCGTTGATGCGGGTGAGCATCTTGTTGTCCTTGTCGCCCTTCCAGTAGGCGCCCGAGACGCCGGTGAGCTTAAAGGCCTTCAGCGCCTTGGTATAGCAGATGTGGGGGCCGACGCACATGTCGATGTAGTCGCCCTGCTGGTAGAAGGTGATGCGGGCGTCGTCGTCCAGGTCGCCGATATGCTCGACCTTGTACTTCTCGCCGCGCTCCTCCATAAGGGCGATGGCCTCGGCGCGGGGCTTCTCGTACACGGAGAACTTGAGGTTCTCCTTGACGATCTTTTTCATCTCGGCCTCGATCGCGGGGAAGTCGTCCTCGCTGATCTTGACGCCCTCGGGCAGGTCGACGTCGTAGTAGAAGCCGTTGTCGGTCGCGGGGCCGTAGGCAAAGTCGGCCTCGGGATAGAGGCGCTTGATGGCCTGCGCCATGATGTGCGCGGCAGAGTGGCGGATGACGTGCGTGACCTCGTCCTGCGGGAGCTCGGCCACCGAACCGTCATTGTAGAGTGCCTTCATGGGTATGTTTTCTCCTCTCGGATGCCTGATGCAAGTGCGTGCGATGCGCTCGGCGTTTTTGACTTGCATCATTATAGGCAGGTTGCCTTGGTATACAAGCGCCCGCCGCACCTTAATGGCACGGCGGGCGATTTTCTACGCATGCTTCATCGTGTGGGGCGGGGTGCGCGTGCGGCTTGCGCATGACGCGCGGTGCCCGTGGCTTGCGGCCAGCCCGGCGATGGATGCGTTACTGGATGCGAGTTCGGCAGTAGGGGCAGACCTTCCAGTGCGCGTCGAGCGGACGATGGCAGCTGGGGCACACGTTGCGAACCTGGGTGTCGCAAACGGGGCAGACCACAAAGTCCTTCTCGATGGGGGCTCCGCACTGCGGGCAGGTACCGTACTGGGCAAGCTGGCGCTCGCGCAGGGCCATGTCCAGCTCCTGCTCCTCGCGGTCGGCCGCGTAGGAGTGCGGGCGCAGGACCAGGTAGGCGATGAGGCCCACAAACGGGATGAGGGCGATGATGCCCCATGCCACGTAGGCGCTGGCGCCGCGGCGGCGAGCGTCGATGAACACATAGACGACCGACAGCACGTACAGGGCGATGATAAAGCCAACAAAGGCATAGATGACGCCCATAAGCTGCGGCGACATGAGCTCGGAGATGTACTTGGACATTACGGGTACCTTTCGGAATATTAACAGTCCGGTCAAGTTTACCACGGGTTTGTTTATATGGGACCACGGCTAGGGGCGGGGCTGGCGCGGACACAAACATCTCAATCTGTAACAGGTGGGAGCGGAATTCTCTTCTAACTGTTACAGATTGAGACAAACGGATGATCCGCCAGACTAACGTCTCAATCTGTAACATCTGGAGCCCAAATCCTCGTCTAACTGTTACAGATCGAGACGAACGGTTGCCGTAGTTGTCGGCAGACGAGGTTATCGACGTTGCCGGGTCTCCTCTCGCCTGCCGTTGGCGGGAGTTGCGGGGCTGTTCGCCGCATTGCCACCGCGCTGGGGGTTTGTAGACCGTAGGATAGTCTTATTGACAGCCTGTCAACTCGTCTGGGAGGCACTGTGGCAGAAACGTTTGATATCGCGATTGTCGGCGCGGGCATCACCGGGTGCGCCATCGCGCGGCAGCTCGCGAGGTTTGACCTTTCCATTTGCGTGGTCGAGGCGGGCAACGATATCGCGCTGGGCGCATCGAAGGCCAACGGCGGCCTGGTGCACGCCGGCTACGATCCGGCGCCGGGAACCGTAAAGGCACAGGTCAACGCCCGTGGTTGCGAGCTATATGGCACGTGGGCGCAGGAGCTAGGATTTTTGTTTTGCCGAACAGGATCCATGGTGCTGGGCTTTAACGACGAAGACCGCGCGCATCTGGAGCAGCTGCGGTGCAACGGCCATGTCAACGGTGTGCCCGAGCTGTCAATCGTCGGACCCGACCGCATCCACGAATTAGAGCCGCGCGCCAGCACCGATGCAACGTGCGCGTTGTGGTGCCCCTCGACTGGGTTTGTCGACCCGTTTGAGGTTGCCATCGCCGCACTGGAGAACGCCGTGGCCAACGGGGTGACGTTTATGCGGTCCGCGTCGGTGGAAGCGATTGAAGTCGCGGGCGCATGCAACGACGCGCGCTTTACGCTGGCGACCCCCGCTGGCAACGTGCGCTGCCGCTACTTGATCAACGCCGCGGGCAACGGCGCCGCGGACATCTCGCACATGGCGGGCGCCGAGGAGTTCCAGATGGTCTGGCGCCAGGGCAACATCGTGGTGCTGGACAAGGAACCGCGCACGCTCATGCCGCTCTACCCCGTGCCGACGCCGATATCGAAGGGCGTTATCGTCACGGGTACCGTACACGGAAACACCGTGATCACCGCAACCGCTGCTGTGCGCGAGCCGGGCGACACGCAGACCTATGCGAGCGATGTGAACGCGCTGCTGACCGGCGCGCGCAAGCTGGTGCCCGATCTGGATACGCGCCGCGTGGTGCGCGCATTTGCCGGCGGGCGTCCGGTCATTCAGGGAACGAACGACTTCTTTATTGGACAGTCGGCCGTGGTGCCGGGGCTTTTCCAGGCGGCGGGCATTCAGTCGCCAGGTGTGGCAAGCGCGCCGGCCATTGCCGAGCGCATGGAGCACGTGATGCGCGAGGCGGGCGTGGAACTGCACGAGCGGGCGGACTGGAACCCAATTCGCCGCGCGCCAGACGACTTTGACCGCGCACCGCCGGCGCGCAAGGAAGAGCTAATCGAGTCTGATCCCGCGTGGGGGCAGATTGTCTGCCGCTGTGAGAGAGTGCCCGAGGCCGAGATCGTGGCCGCGATCCGACGCCGCCCGGGCGCGGTTTCGGTCGAGGGCGTCAAGCGCCGCTGCCGTGCCGGCATGGGTCGGTGCCAAAGCGGCTTTTGCCAGAGCCGTGTGGTGGCGATTCTTGCCCGAGAGCTGGACTGCAACCCCAGCGAGGTGTTGTTGGAGGACGCAGGTTCTTGGCTGGTTGAAGGACCGCTGAAGGGGGTGCGCTAGGATGGCAGAATTCAAATCGAACGCGATTGATTGCAGCGTCGTAGAAGCCGTACAAACGCAAGCCTTCGACGTTGTCGTCATCGGAGGCGGCCCCGCTGGCATGGCGGCCGCGCTTGCCGCGAATAAGGCAGGTGCACGCGTGGCCATCGTGGAGCGCGAGCAGCACCTGGGCGGCATCCTCCGCCAGTGCATCCACCCGGGTTTTGGCCTGTCGCACTTTAAGCAGGAACTCACCGGCCCCGAGTACGCGCAGCGCTTTATCGACCAGGTGCGCGCGACCGACATCGTGCTGTTCTTGGACAGCATGGTGCTTGGGATCGATTCGGGCGAGGGCGAAGGCGCGGGCGACCCGGGCACGGGCGAGGCCGCGGGAACCGCCGCGGTCCATACCGTCACGCTCATGAGCCGTGTCGGCATGCTACAGCTCACCGGGCGTACGGTCGTCCTTGCCATGGGGTGCCGCGAGCGCACCCGCAGCGAGATCAAGATCCCCGGTAGCCGTCCCGCCGGCGTGTTTACGGCGGGCCTGGCACAGCGATACATCAATATCGAAAACCTCAAACCCGGCTCGCGCGCCGTCATCTTGGGCTCGGGCGACATCGGGCTGATCATGGCACGTCGCTGCACGCTCGAGGGGATTTCGGTCGAGGGCGTGTACGAGCTCATGCCGTACGCCAACGGGCCGCGCCGCAATGTTAAGAATTGCCTGGACGACTTTGGCATTCCGCTGCACCTGTCTACCACCGTGACGCGCGTGATCGGGCACGACCGCGTGGAAGCCGTCGAGGTAAGCCAGGTCGACGAGCATCTGGCACCTATTCCGGGGACCGAGCGCATCGTTCCGTGCGACACGCTGCTGCTTTCGGTGGGCTTGATTCCCGAGAACGAGCTTTCGGTGGGCGCGGGCGTTGAGCTTGACCCACGTACGCGCGGCGCCGTGGTGGACCAGAGCCTGCAGACGGGCGTACCGGGTATCTTTGCCTGCGGCAACGTGCTGCACGTGCACGACCTGGCCGACAACGTGACGACCGAGTCTGAGCGCGCCGGCGCAGCTGCGGCGGCGTACGCGCTGGGGACCGACGCGGGCACCGTTCCGAACTGCGAGCTCACCGTCTCCCCTGCCGGCATCGCGGGCTACGCGCTGCCGGGACGCATTACGGCTGTGGCACTCACCAAGCTCAACTTCCGCGTGCGCCGACCGGTCGACGCCGCCCGCGTGAGGATCTTGACCGACGGCGTGGAACTGTTCGCCAGCAAGGTCCGCGCGTTTAAACCGAGCGTAATGGAAAGCTTCCCGCTGCCGGCGAAGGTGATTCAACGCGCGCTCGATCTGGGTGCCAGCGAGATTGTCCTGTCCGTCGATCCCGTTGAGGAGGCGTAAGGCCATGAGCACGAACGCGACCGAGACGCTGCAGTTCAACTGCACCACCTGCCCATCCGAATGCCTCTTGACCGTAGAGGTAGAGCGTGACGCAGACGGCGCCGTGGTAGAAGTGCGCTCCGTAACCGACAACAACTGCCCGCGCGGCGATAAGTTCGCGCATCAGGAGCTCACCTGCCCCATGCGCGTGCTCACCACCACCGTGGCCACATCCGGCGGCGACGAGGCGCTTCTGCCTGTGCGCACGGCCGAAGCCATCCCGCTGGCACTCCACGCCCAAGCCATGGACCTTATCCGAGGCCTAGTCGTCAACGCCCCCATCCGCATGGGCGACGTAGTCCTACCCAACCTCCTAGACACCGGTACCGACCTAATCGCCAGCATGGACATCGACCCAGCCTAAGCAGCTAATTTAGGACGGGGGTCTTTAGCTACCCCCGCCATCCACCCCGCCCCTCCTCAATTGCGGTGAAATACGGACTGTTTTATGGCTTCAGGCCGCTAAACAGTCCGTATTTCACCGCAACTTATGAGAGCGCGCTGGAATGCTAAGGAATGTCCCAAAGTGCCGGCATAAAAGGAACGTCCCCAACTGCCGGGCTTGGGATACCATGGTGGCACCCTAGCGAAAGGACGATGTATGGCACATGTCGATGACCAGCGCGTGGCGCGCGTGCTCGATGCGCTCGAGGCTCAGCACCCCGGCGCGCAGCTGCTTGTGAACGACCCGTGGTCGATCTACTATCTGACCGGCTTTTATGCCGATATGTTCGAGCGTTTTTGCGGCGTGCTGCTCGCACGCGATGCCGAGCCGGTGATCTTGGTCAACGCCCTGCATCAGCTGCCCGAGTACGACAATGCCCGCGTCGCCTATCACACCGATACCGACGTCGTGGCCGACGCCATCGCTCGCGAGGTAGATCCGACCAAACCGCTCGGCATCGACACCGTTATGCGCTCCGGCTTTTTGATGCCCCTTATTGATCGTCACGCCGCGAGCGAGTTCTTCCTGGGCGACTTTGCCGTCACCGCCGCACGCACCCACAAGGATGCCGCGGAGCAGGAGCTCATGCGCATGTCCTCAGCCGCCAACGACGCCGTGATGGCCGACGCCATCAAGCTCGTTCACGAGGGCGTGACGGAGCGCGAAATTGCCGACCAGATGCTCGGCCTGTACCGCAAGCACGACTGCGAGGGCTTTAGCTTTCCTCCCATCGTGAGCTTTAGCGCCAACGCGGGCGACCCGCATCACGAGCCCGACGGCACCGTACTCAAGCGCGGCGACGTGGTGCTGTTCGACATTGGTGGGCGTCATCGCAACTACTGCTCGGACATGACACGCACATTCTTTTGGGGCGAGCCGGACGAGGAGACCGCACGCATCTACGACATCGTGCGCCGCGCCAACGAGGCCGCCGAGGCGCTCATCGCCCCGGGCGTGCGCATGTGCGACCTGGACCGCGTCGCGCGCGACGTAATCGAAGATGCGGGCTACGGACAGTACTTTACGCATCGCCTGGGCCACTCGATCGGCCTGCAGGACCACGAGCCAGGCGATGTTTCGCTCGTCAACGAGCAGGTTATCGAGCCGGGCATGACGTTCTCCATCGAACCGGGCATCTACCTCCCCGGCCGCACCGGCGTCCGTATCGAAGACCTGGCTCTGGTTACCGAGTCCGGCGTCGAGATTCTCAACGGCTACCCCCACGACCCAGTCCGCCTAGACTAGGTAATGCGGCAAAGGGACAGTCCCTTTGCCGCATCTTGCAAACGCCGCGCCACGAAAACGGCCTATCTACTACGTTTAACCCGCATGGGTCGACCATAACCGAGTTTTCGCAAAATACGCAAGCCGTCTACCTGCGGTTTTAATTTCGCGATGTTCCGTATGGTCGGGGGTAACCGGTCAAACGTAGTAGATAGGCCCATTTCGTGGCAAGCGAGTCAACTCAGGGCACAGGGTAGCAAAAAGCCCCGTCCCAAATTGACTGCTTTTGAGTTGCGGTGATATACGGACTGTTTGGGGCTCCTGGCTTGTAAAACAGTCCCTATTTCACCGCAACTGCTGAGGGGATGGGTTAGCGCAGCAGGCCGGCCACTTCGCCGGCTAGGGTGATGGTACCGGCTGCTACGAAGGGCTCGCCTGCGGCATCGAAGGCAGCGAGGGCCTCGGACACGCTCGGGTATACGCCCGCAAGCTTATCGGCACCCACCAGGGCAGCAAGCTCCTCTGCCGGCAGGGCGCGGTCGGAATCGGTCTGGGTCACGACTACGTGCGGAAAGGCGGGAATCAGCACGTCGACGATGCCCGCCACGTCCTTATCGGCCAGCGCGGCGCACAGCAGCGTGGGGCGGTTCTCCACGCACGGGTCGATCTCATCCAGCGCGCTGACAAAGTTCTCGCAGCTCTGGGGATTATGACAGGCGTCAATCAGCTTGAGCGGATCGGTCCCCAGCACGTCAAAACGACCCGGCGTGGGGCAACCCATAAGCGATGCATCCAGCGCATCGTGGTCGAACTCGCGACCCAGATACCCCTCGCAAAGCATAATCGCGCACGCAGCATTCTGCGGCTGATACGCCGGCTTAACCATGCTCGACGTATAGATGGCACGCGGCGTAGTGCAGCTAAACTCCACTGTATCGCCCACGTGAGCCGGAACCTTGGTCGTGGCATGGTTCACCACCAGCGGCACAATGCCGCACTCGCGACAACGTGCATCCATCACGCGTTGAACGCTCGCCTCGTGCGTGCCCTCGCCCAGCACAACCAGGCGTCCGGGCTTAATGACCGCAGCCTTCTCACCCGCAATGGCCTCGAGCGTGTCGCCCAAAATACGTGTGTGATCGAGCCCAATGCCCGTAATGGCAACGGCAACGGGATCGGTCGCACTCGTGGCGTCCCAACGCCCGCCCATGCCAACCTCGAGCACGGCAACATCCACCGCGGCCTCGGCAAACACCACAAGTGCGGCAGCCGTCAGCAGATCAAACGGCGTGATGGTATAGGCGCGCTCCCCCGCCGCCACACGACGAGCATTCACACGATAGCCCGCCTCGACGGCGACAGAAACGCCACGGGCAAATGCCTCGTCACTCACAACGCGCCCGTCAACCTCCATGCGCTCGGGATAGCGTACCAGCTGCGGCGACGTATACAGCGCGGTCTTGAGCCCCTCGCCGCGAAGGATAGCGGCCGAAAAACGCGTGGTCGAAGTCTTGCCATTAGTACCGGCAACCTGAATGCAATCAAAATACTCATCCGGACGCCCCAGCTCATCGAGCATATCGACAACCGTCTCGAGCAGAGGCCCAGCATCCCCAGAAATCCGCCCCGTATCAGCAGCCAGCCCAACAGCCTCATCAAACGAAAGCAACTCAAACGAGAAAGGAACGACATACGACCCAGAACGCTTAGCCATAACCCAAAGTCCCCCATAACAGAAAAAGAGGCTCATCAAAAAGAATGAGCCCCTCGCGTTGACAATATCAGCCTTTATCCGCTTGCAGCGAGATCAAGGCCACAACCCAGTGGCACTAACTAACTAGTTGCAAGCAGCCATGTAACCGCACTAGGAGCGGCCCGACGCTTTGCTCGATACAAGTTCCGCACGCAAAGGACAGCACTTAATGTGCTGTCCGTCTTGCGCAGGACTGTCCGCAGTAGCGAGCAAAGCGTCGGGACGCGCCCCTCAGTAAGAACTACGAGAAGTCAGCAACCTGAGCAGTCAGCGCCGCCAGGATCTCCTTGAGCTCAGCTGCACGGTCCCTCTTCTTCTGGACCACCGCAGGCGCGGCCTTGGCCACAAAGCCCTCGTTCGCGAGCGTCTTCTCGCAGCCGGCGAGCTCCTTCTGGGCCGCGGCGATCTCCTTCTCCAGGCGCGCCTTCTCGGCCGAAAGATCGACCTTGCCCTCGAGCACCACAAAGACCTCGACGCCGCTGTCGACCACGGCGATGCTCGCGGCCGGCTTCTCAACGTCGGTACCCATGACCAGCGAGGCGGTGTTAGCCAGCGGCTCAATCGTCGAGCGCAGGCTCTCGAGCTTCTCGATATCCTCGGCACCGGCGCGTACGACCACGTCGAGCTCGGCCTTGGGGCTCAAGCGATAACGCGAACGCGTAGCGCGGGCGGCGGAAACGACGGCGCGGCACAGCTCAAACGCGCGCTCGGCGTCCTCGTCAACATACTTGGCGTAGTCGGCGGGCTCGGGCCACTTGGCGATCATAAGCGCCTCGGCGCGGTCCACGTTACCCTCGGCATCCAGGTCGAGCACGCTCGCCGGCATGTTGTCCCAGATCTCCTCGGTGACAAACGGCATAAGCGGGTGCATCAGGCGAATGGAGGTATCGAGCACAAAGATCAGGTTGCGCTGCGCCTGCAGACGGCCCTCGCCCTTCAGGCGGGCCTTGGTGACCTCGACATACCAGTCGCAGACCTCGTTCCAGAAGAACTGCTGCACGCCGCGGGCCATATCGCCAAAGGTGTAGTTCTCAATACCCTCGGTGACCATCTGGACGGCCTTGGCCAAGCGGCTGAACATCCAGGCGTCGGCCGGCGTCTCCACGACGGGCTCGCCGGGCGTGTAGCCCTCCATGTTCATAAGCAGGAAGCGGCTGGCGTTCCAGATCTTGGTCACAAACGACTTGGCCTGCTCGGTGCGTGGGCTGTCGATGAGCTTCTTGGTCTTCTTATCGATGTTCGCGTCGAACTTGACGTCCTGGTTGGTGGTGCACAGCGTGAGCAGGTTGTAGCGCATGGCGTCGGCACCGTACATGCCAATGAGGTCCATGGGGTCAACGCCGTTGCCCTTGGACTTGGACATGCGGCTGCCGTCCTTGGCCAGAATCGTCGGGTAGATGACGACGTCCTTAAACGGCACCTCGTCCAGGAAGTACAGCGAGCTCATGACCATACGGGCGACCCACAGCGCGATGATGTCGCGCGCGGTGACGAGCGCCGTCGTGGGATGATGGCCCTCGAGCAGCTCCGGCTTTTGCGGCCAGCCCTGCGTGGCGAAGGTCCACAGCTGCGAGCTGAACCAGGTGTCCAGCACGTTCTCGTCCTGATGCACGTGATGGCCGCCGCACTTGGGGCACACGTCGGTGTCCTCGGTCAGAGCGTCCTCCCAGCCACAGTCCTCGCAGTAGAACACGGGGATGCGGTGGCCCCACCACAGCTGGCGGCTGATGCACCAGTCCTTGAGGTTCTCCATCCAGGTGGTGTAGGTCTGCGTCCAGCGCGCGGGATGGAAGGTGACCTTGCCGGAGTTGACGGCGTCGAGCGCCGGCCCCTTGAGTTTATCGACGGCAACGAACCACTGCTCGGACAGCCACGGCTCAAGCGCGGCGTCGCAACGGTAGCAGTGCATGACGGAGTGATCGAGGTCCTCGACGTGATCGAGCAGGTCGTGCTCCTCGAACCACTTGACGACGGCCTCGCGGCACTCGTCGCGGTTCATGCCGGTGAACTCGCCGTAGCCCTCGACGACCACCGCGTGCTCATCGAAGATATTGATCTGCGGCAGGTCGTGGGCCTGACCCATGGCGTAATCGTTGGGGTCGTGGGCCGGGGTGACCTTGACGAAGCCGGAGCCAAAGTTGGCATCGACGTGCCAATCCTCAAAGATGGGGATCTCACGGTTGACGATCGGCAGCATAACGGTCTTACCCACAAAGGCAGCCTTCTCGGGGTCCTTCGGGGAGACGGCGACGCCCGTGTCGCCGAGCATGGTCTCGGGGCGCGTGGTGGCGACGACGATGTAGTCCTGGCCGTTGACCGGCTCGGTCAGCGGATAGCGCAGGTGCCACAGGTGGCCCTTCTCGTCCTTATACTCGGCCTCGTCGTCCGAGATGGCGGTGGTGCAGTTGGGACACCAGTTGACGATGCGCTTGCCACGATAGATCAGGCCGTCGTGATACCAGTCGCAGAAGACCTTGCGCACGGCCTGGGCGTAGTCCTCGTCCATGGTGAAGCGCTCGTTGTCGAAGTCGACGGAGCAGCCCATACGTTTGATCTGCTCGACGATGATGCCACCGTACTCGTGGGTCCAATCCCAGCAGGCGTCGACAAACTTATCGCGGCCGATCTCCAGGCGGCTGATGCCTTCGCTCTTGAGTTTCTTGTCGACCTTGGTCTGCGTAGCGATACCGGCGTGGTCGGTGCCGAGCACCCAACGCGTGGACTTACCGCGCATGCGAGCCATACGGATGATTGCGTCCTGGATGGAGTCGTCGGTAGCGTGGCCCATGTGGAGCTTGCCGGTCACGTTGGGAGGCGGAATGGTGACGGTGCAGTCGCCCACGCCCTCACGGCGCTTGTAGTAGCCGCCGTCGAGCCACTTCTGCAGGATCGCCGGCTCGTTGGTCGACGGATCGTAGTTCTTGGGCATTTCTTCCATATATCTCTCCCTTGCCCGTCGGGGAGGAATGTAGGCCCGATTTTCGCTCGGTCAAGTCCTGGCTCGCACGAAGACCACATTAAGTGGTCTTCGGCTCGTGCGGAATCTACGAAAATCGGGCCTACATTCCTCCCCTTAGGTATCGATTACTTCAGTCTGAATGGACTTTGCTGAGACTTTAAACAAACACACAGAATAACACAGGTAGTTGGGGTTATTGCGTATATATAAAATAGCCTCCGACCGCGGGTGGTCGGAGGCTATTTGTAAGCACGTTTTTGGCTGGTTTACCCGTAGATGCGTTGAGGCTGCTCTTCGCCCTTTACGGAGGCTTCGGTCACAACGACCTTGGAAACACCCTCCTCGCTGGGGAGGTCGAACATCGTCTGCTGCAGCACGTCCTCGCAGATGGAGCGCAGGCCGCGGGCGCCGGTCTTGCGGGCGAGCGCCATGCGGGCGATCTCGTGCAGGGCGGCGTCCTCAAACTCAAGCTCAACGTCCTCGAGCTGGAACATCTTACGGTACTGGCGCACCACGGCGTTCTTGGGCTCGGTCAAAATCGACACCAGGTCGTCCTCGTCGAGCGCCTGTGTCTGAGTAACAACAGGCGTACGGCCCACGAACTCGGGAATCATGCCAAAGGCGTTGAGGTCCTGCGGGAGCACCTGACGCAGCAGGTCGTTCTCGTCAACCGAGGTGGGGCCGGCGATCTCGGAGTTAAAGCCCACGCCCTTGTTTCCCACGCGGTCGGCGATGATCTTATCCAGTCCTACAAAGGCACCGCCGCAGATGAACAGGATGTTGGTCGTGTCAATCTGCAGCAGCTCCTGCTGGGGATGCTTGCGGCCGCCGGTGGGCGGAACGCTGGCCACCGTGCCCTCAAGAATCTTAAGCAGCGCCTGCTGAACGCCCTCGCCCGAAACATCGCGGGTAATGGAGAGGTTCTCGGCCTTACGGGCGATCTTGTCAATCTCGTCCACGTAGATAATGCCCACCTGAGCGCGCTCAATGTCACCATCGGCAGCATTGATGAGCTTGAGCAGGATGTTCTCCACGTCCTCGCCCACGTAACCGGCCTCGGTGAGCGCGGTGGCATCGGCGATAGCAAACGGCACCTCGAGGATGCGCGCGAGCGTCTGGGCCAACAGGGTCTTACCGGTACCGGTGGGACCGAGCAACAGGATGTTGGACTTGGCGAGCTCTACCTCGTCCATATCGTCATCGAACTGCGAGCCCATGTCGTCATCAAAGGCAGACACCGCAGCGCCGCCCTCAATCACGCGGCGATAGTGGTTGTACACGGCCACCGACATGGCGCGCTTGGCGTCCTCCTGACCCATAACATAGGCCGAAAGCTCGTCATAGATCTCGTGCGGCGTCGGCACATGCGTGATGACCTGGCGGTCGTCCTCGAGCTCAAAGCCCTCGGTCTCGGGGTCCACGGCGGGCTGGGATGCAGCCTGGCCGTGGTCGTTGAGGAAGCCCGGCAGCTTGCCGTTGCGGGCAGCGTCCATAAAGTCCGAAGCCAGCGACTCCTCCAGAATCTCGGAACAGGCGGCGACGCACTCGTCACAGATAAAGATGTTGGTCGGGCCCTTTACGAGGCGACGGACCTGACCCTGCTCTTTTCCGCAGAAGGAGCAGCGGATGGGGTTGCCGTTCTCGTCAAAGTTGTCCTGCATGTTTCCTGCCATCCTAGGCGTCCTTCGCGGCGAGATCGCGCGAGGTGACGATACGGTCGATCAGACCGTAGTCGAGGGCCTCGGAAGCGGTCAGGTAGTTGTCGCGCTCGGTGTCGGCCTGGACCTTCTCGATGGGCTGGCCCGAGGCGTCGGACAGGATCTGGTTGAGCTCGCGACGGGTCTTCTTGATCTCTTCGGCAACGATCTCGATCTCGGTCTGCTGACCCTGGGCACCGCCGCTGGGCTGGTGAATCATGACCTTAGAGTGCGGCAGGCAGAAGCGCTTGCCCTTAGCGCCGGCCGAAAGCAGCACGGCGGCCATGGACGCGGCCATACCGACGCAGATGGTGGAGACCTGCGGCTTGATGAAGTTCATGGTGTCCAGAATCGCCAGGCCGGAGTAGACCTCGCCACCGGGCGAATTGATGTAGAGCGAGATATCCTTCTCGGCATCCTGGCTCTCAAGATGCAGCAGCTGGGCAACGACCAGGTTGGCGCTGACGGAGTTGATCTCCTCGCCCAAGAAGATGATGCGGTCGTTGAGCAGGCGCGAATAGATATCGTAGCTGCGCTCGCCGCGCGGCGTCTGCTCGATAACGTATGGCACGAGGGCGGAATCGAACTTAGCGATCATACGCATCTCCATTTCTCTCTTGCGGACCAAATTGGTTCTAGATAAACGTACGGTGCCCGCATGCTATGCATTGGCTGGCACCGTACGAAACAACCGGATAACCGGTGTATAACTTTACCCCATCACGGGCGCACGCATGCGCTCGCGGGCAAGGTGGCGAGAATTACTCGGCGTCCTTGGCGGTCTCGTCGACCTCGGTCACCTTGGCGTTCTCGACCAGGTGGTCGACGGCCTTGGAGCGACGGATGGACTCACGGACGGCGGGCATGCGGCCATCGGCGATGAACTCGGCCTTGGAAGCCTCGACGTCCTTGACGCCGGCCTTCTCGAACTCGGCGTTGATGTCGTCCTCGGTGACCTCGATCTTGAGCTCACGGGCGAGGGCGTCGAGCGCCAGGGACTCACGGGCAACGTCGTTGGCCTGCTTGTGCAGGTCGCCGATGAACTGCTCCATGGTCAGGCCAGAAGCGGGCAGCCAGGTGTCGAGCGTCATGCCGCGGGCAGCGAGGTTGGACAGGAAGTTCTGGCCGAGCTCCTCAAAGACGGACTGCTCGTAGTCGGCGTCCATCTCCTCGAGCTGCAGACGCTCGGCGAGAGCGGAGACGCAACGGTTCTCCTTCTCGGCCGGGAGGCGGGAAGCCTTGTCCTGCTCGATCTCGATCTTGATGGCGTCGCGCATAGCGTCGATGCTGTCGAAGCCAAAGTCGGACTTGACGAGCTCGTCGGTGAGCTCGGGAGTGTTGCGGACCTTGATGCCCTTGACGGTGACCTCGACGGTGTGGGTCTCGGCCTCCTCGCCCTCCTCGACCTCGTCGGTCCAGGTGACGGTCTTAACGTCGTCAACGTTAGCGCCGATCAGGGCCTCGTTGAACTCCTTGGGGTTGCTGTCGCTACCGGCGATGAGCATGCGGCCCTCGGCAGCGAAGTTGTCGGCGTTCTCGACGGCCTTGAGATCGACGGTCACATAGTCGTCAGCCTCGACGGCGCGACCCTCGACGTCCTCGAAGGTGGCACGGTAGTTGAGGAGCATCTCAACCTGGTTGTTGATCTCGGACTCGGTGACCTCCGCGGGAGGCATCTCGATCTCGACGGCGTCGAAGGAGGAGAGCTCGGCAGCAGGACGCAGGGAGAACTCGACGGTGTAGGTGTAGTCCTCGTGATCCTTGGCGAGGTCGAGCTCCTTGTAGTCACCGTTCTTGGTGGGGACGATGTCCAGCTCGTTGAGGACGGCGGGCTCGTTGGCGGCGATCAGGTCGTTGGTGGCCTGAGCGAGGGTAGCCTCGGCGCCAAGAGCGGAGTCGATGACCGGACGGGGAGCCTTGCCGGCGCGGAAGCCCGGGAAGCGGTACTTCTTGGCGGTGTCCTTGTAGGCCTTCTTGATCGCGGCGTCGACGTCGGCGGCCGGGATGGTGACCGTAGCGGTGAGCTTGGCGTCCTTGACGTCAGAAGCGGTGATGTTCAACACGTTCCTCCTCATACTGCCCAGCTTATCTGAGGTGCTGGTACCTTTATGCAACAAAGAGTCGCGACGGCCGAAGCCGACGCAGATGCGTTGGTGCGGGCGAAAGGACTCGAACCTTCACGGGAATCCCACCAGAACCTAAATCTGGCGCGTCTACCAATTCCGCCACGCCCGCATGAGCGCACAGACTAGGAATGATAGCAGATACGAACGGCAAGCGCACGCACACCTTTTACAGGCTCACGACCTCACCACGAGTGCAAAAGGCGGGACGAGTTGCCCCGCCCCGCCCATTACGACTTGTTCGCTAACCGCTACTCCCCCAGCAGGGCCTTCTCGGGCGTGATCGGCAGCGAGCGAACCTGGTGGCCGGTGGCGTGCGCCACGGCCGAGGCAACGGCGGCGAGCGGCGTGTTGATGACGACCTCGCCGATCGACTTGGCGCCAAACGGGCCCGTCGGCTCGTAGCTCGGCTCAAAGGCCACGCGAATGCTGCCGATATCCAGGCGCGTGGGCAACTTGTAGCTCATAAAGTTGCCGGTGCGCAGGCGGCCGCGGTCGTCGTGCTCCACGATCTCGTAGAGCGCGTGGCCGATACCCTGGGCAATGCCGCCCTCGGCCTGGACGCGCGCGAGCGCCTCGTTGATCACGGTGCCGCAGTCCACAGCCGCCGCGTAGTCCACAACAGTCACCTTTCCGGTGGCCTTGTCGACCTCGACCTCGGCAATGCCGGCCATAAACGGCGGGGGCGAAACGGGCAGGCAGGCAGAGGCGTGCGAGGTGAGCGCGTCGCCGCCCGCGATATTCTTGACGCACAGGTTGGCAAAGTCGCGCAGCGTGAGGTAGCGGTTCTGCTCACGCGCGGCACGCTCGTCGGACAGACGCACGTACTGGCCGTCGAAGACCACATCGGCGGCGTCCACGTCCCACATCTGGGCAGCCTTGGCACAGATCTTCTCGCGCAGCTCCGTCGCGGCGTTCTTGGCTGCCAGACCCGTCACGTACGTGCCCGAGCTCGCGTACGAGCCGGCGTCGAACGGCGACACATCGGTGTCCACGCCGCGCACCACGATCATCGAACTCTCCACGCCCAGCTCCTCGGCGGCAATCTGCGCCAGGATTGTATCGACGCCCATGCCGTTATCGGTGGCGCCGGTGCCGATGGTAATGAAGCCGTCCTCTTCCAGGCGCATGTCGATGCCGGCGATATCCACGTTGGAGATACCCGAGCCCTGCATAGTGAGCGCGCAGCCCAAGGCGCGCACGCGGTCGCCCAGGTCCACGGCCAGCGGCTTGTCGCGCCAACCGATCATGTCCATCGCGCGCAGCAGGCAGCGGTCGAGCGCACAGGCGTTGAGCTTCTCGTTGTAGTACTGCGGCATGATCTCGCCCTCGTGCACCATATTCTTAAGGCGCAGGTCGGCGGGATCCATGTGCAGCATGTCGGCGAGCTCGTTGACGGCGCTCTCCACGGCAAACTGGCCCTGGGTGGCACCGTAGCCGCGATACGCGCCGCCGCGGTTGGTATTGGTGTAGACGGCGTCCCAGCTAAAGCGGCTCGCCTTCACATGGTTGTAAATCGGCAGGCTCTTGTGCCCCGAAAGGCCGATCGTCGTGGTGGCGTGCTCGCCATACGCACCGGCGTTGGACAGCGTGTGCAGGTCGATGGCCGTGATAGTGCCGTCGTTCATGGCGCCCAGCTTAACGGTCATCTGCATCTGGTGGCGCGAGTTGCCCGCAGTGATGGTCTCCTCGCGGGTGTAGCAGCAATAGCTCGGACGGCCGGTCTGTTGGGTCACGAACGCAACGAAGATCTCGCAGCAGCCCGTCTGCTTGGAGCCAAAGCCGCCACCGATGCGCGGCTTAATGACCTGCACCTGCGACTGCGGAATGTCGAGCGACTGCGCGACCATGCGGCGCACGTGGAAGGGCACCTGCGTCGAGGTGGTCACCGAGATGCGCCCAAACGCATCGGTCGTCGCGAAGGCGCGGAAGGTCTCCATGGGCGCGGTCTGCGTGGCCTGGCTGGTATAGGTGCGGGTGAAGACGATGTCACTCTGGGCGAACGCTTCGTCCAAGTCGCCAAAATCGCTGGTACCGCTGCACACCAGGTTGCGAGCAACGTCGCCGCCCTGCGGGAACATAAAGGTCACGTCGCCCTCGGGGTGGACCACGATGTCGTTATCGAGCGCCTGGGTAAAGTCGAGCAGGGGCTCGAGCACCTCGTAGTCGACCTTGATGAGCTTGAGCGCCTTGTCGGCAGCCTCCTCGGTCTCGGCGGCGACGATCGCCACCTCCTCGTTTTGGTAGCGCACCAGGTTCTCGAGAATCAGGCGGTCATAGGGACTAGGCTGCGGATAGCTCTGACCGGCGATGGTAAAGCGGCGCTGGGGCACGTCCTCGTAGGTGTAGACGCCCACGACGCCGGGCACCTTCAGGGCGCGCGACGTATCGATAGAGCGGATCTTGGCGCGGGCATACGGGCTGCGCTTGAGCTTGACGATCAGGGCGCCAGCAGGCACTAGGTCGCCCGTGTAGACGGGACGTCCCTCGAGCAGAGCCTTCGAGTCCTTCTTGGGCTGCTTGTGGGTGATCTGCTTGTAGGAGACACCGTCGCAGCTGGTGTCGTTGACCGGCAGCTCGGGCATCTCAAAGCCCACCTGCACGCCGGACTCGTTGAGGAAGCGGACGATGGCGCGCAGCTGGCTCTCGTAGCCGCTGCAGCGGCAGAGGTTGCCGGCCAGCTGGCGCGACACCTCCTCGCGCGTGGCGACGAGGCTCGGGTCCTCCTTGGCGGCGCGGGCAAGCGCCAGCACGTTCATGATGAGGCCGGGAGCGCAAAAACCGCACTGTTCGGCACCTTCAGCAGCCATTGCGCGGGCGAGCGCCTCGGACTCGGCCTTGAGGCCCTCGAGCGTGGTGATGGTGTGGCCCTCAACACGGGCGGCGGGAACCGAGCAGCTCAGCACCGGGTCGCCGTCAAGCCACACCGTGCACAGGCCGCAGTTGTTGGTTTCGCAGGCGCAACGCACCGACGCACAGCCCTGCTCGCGCAGCAGTGCAAAGAGCATGGTGTCGGGGGCAATCTGAACCTTGACCTTACGGCCGTTGAGCGTAAAGGAAAGATCGATGAGTTTGGCAGCCATTAGCGCACCTCGCTAGAATCGACGCCGGGCACGCGGCGGCAGGAATACTCGTCCGTGGCAAACTTAGGGATCTGCACGCCCTCGAGCTCGTGGGCAAGCGCGGCCGAAAGCTCGATGCCGGCGGCGCGACGCACAGCCTGAATCGCCAGCGGAGCCGAGATGCGGCGACGGTAGTCGGCCGAGCCCCACAGGTTGGTGCCGTAGCTCAGCGCGCGCACGGATGCGGCCAGAGCGCGAAGCTCGTCCTCGGAAGGATGCTCGTTGGTAAGGCCACACGCCTCGCCCTGCAGCAAGGTCGCGCGCAGCGGGCGGGCGCCCACGGTGACGTGCCAGGAGCCGTCCCACCAAGCGGCGGTGACGTTCAGCGAGGGGAAGTCGGTCGCGGCCTTGCGCACGGCCTCGTAGCTCGCACGGTAATCGTGCTTGACGACCACGACGTGCTCGATCACGTCACGTACGTAGCCCATGTCCACGAACTCGGCGAGCGGCACACGGCCGGCGCCCGTCAGCTCAACATAGGAATCGAGCGCCAAAAAGGCCGAGAGAACGTCCGAGAAGCCAAAGCGGCCGTAGATGCTGCCGCCCACCGTGGCGGTGTTGCGCAGCTGGACGCCCACGATGTCGTGGACGGCGAACTCAAAGACATTGTTGACAAGCGCGTTGAGCCCGGCATGACGCTCGAGCTGGCGCAGGGTGCACATGGCACCGATGCGAAACTCAGTCTCGGTCTCCTCGATCTGATCGAGTCCGCAGGCCGAAAGGTCAATCGCCGTCGCCACGCGACGCGAACCCAGGCGCATCCAGATGCCGCCGCCCACAATCTTGTTGTTGCGGTTCTTCTGTAAGAGCTCATAGGCTTCGGCCGCGTTTCCAACACGGACGTAGGTACCGAACTTGAGCACGTTCTCCCCCATCTCTTCACTTGTCCAGTACCTTTAAGTGTACCAAACGAGGGGCCGCACACCGTTTTAGGACAAAATCCTCCCACCCATACATAACTTGCGGTGATATACGGACTGATTAGCCTTTCTAGGACGCTAAACAGTCCGTATATCACCGCAAGTTATGAGGAGTCCTCCGGGATAGAAAAGGCTCCCAGCCGGATAGCTGGGAGCCTCATCACATGCTATGTCGAGCGAAGATTTAGCAGACGCCCTGGGCGAGCATGGCATCGGCGACCTTCAGGAAGCCGGCGATGTTGGCGCCCATGACGAAGTTGCCCTCCTCGCCGTACTCCTTGGCGGTGTCGTCCACGTTGTGGAACATGCCGCGCATGAGCTGCTCGAGCTTGCCGTCGACCTCCTCGAAGGTCCAGGACAGATGCTCGGCGTTCTGGCTCATCTCCAGGCCGGACACGAGCACGCCGCCGGCGTTGGCAGCCTTACCGGGCATAAAGGCGACGCCGTTCTCCTGGAAGTAGGTCGTGGCCTCGATGGTCGTGGGCATGTTCGCGCCCTCGCCGACCACCTTGCAGCCGTTGGCGACGAGCGCCTGGGCATCCTCGAGCAGCAGCGTGTTCTCGCGAGCGCAGGGCAGCGCAATGTCGCAGGGCAGCTGCCACACGCCGCGGCCGTCGCCCTCGTGCCACACGGCGTTGGGCTTCTCGTCAACGTACATGGCGAGCGTAACGCCCTTGTCGTGGCCAGAGCGCTTCTTGTTGTAAACGTGCTCGAGCACGGTGTAGTCGATGCCGTCGGGATCCTCGACCCAGCCGTGGGTATCGGAGCAGGCCAGCACCTTGCCGCCGAGCTGAGAAACCTTCTGGACCGCGTAGATGGCGACGTTACCGGAGCCGTGAACGACGACGTTTTTGCCCTCGAAGGAATCGCCGCGGCTCTTGAGATACTCGTCCACAAAGTAGGCCAGGCCGTAGCCGGTGGCCTCGGTGCGGGCGAGCGAGCCACCAAAGGAGAGGCCCTTGCCGGTGAGGACGCCGGTCCACTCGTTGGTCAGGCGCTTGTACTGACCGAACAGGTAGGCAACCTCGCGGCCGCCAACGCCCAGGTCGCCGGCGGGAACGTCGGTGTTGGGGCCGATGTGGCGATAGAGCTCGGTCATGAAGGACTGGCAGAAGTGCATGATCTCGTTGTTGGACTTGCCCTTAGGATCAAAGTCGGAGCCGCCCTTGCCGCCGCCCATGGGAAGGGTGGTCAGGCTGTTCTTGAGGATCTGCTCCAGACCCAGGAACTTGAGCATACCCAGGGTGACCGTCGGGTTAAAGCGCAGGCCGCCCTTGTAGGGTCCAATGGCAGAGTTGAACTCGACGCGGTAGCCGCGGTTGACCTGGACCTTGCCCTGGTCGTCGACCCAGGGGACACGGAACATAACGATGCGCTCGGGCTCGACGAGGCGCTCCAGCAGGGCGGCCTCCTCGTACTCGGGGTGGGCGTCGAGCGCCGGCTGGATGGTGCCGAGGATCTCGGTCGCGGCCTGGATGAACTCAGGCTGCTCGGGATAGCGGGCCTTGAGCTCTTCGAGAACTTTCTGCGTGTAGCTCATGCTTCCTCCAATGATGGGAAACGAAAAATGTTGGTCGCGGCACCCCATGCGCCGCGAACTTTATCGAGTATGGATAATATCGCACTGTTGCAGCAAAGTTTCGCATAAGCCGACGAGCAGATGTTTCGTTTTGATTACGATGCAGGTAGAAGCGTTTTTGAGAGCCTGACGTGCAAAACCCGTGTTTCAAACCTGTTTCGTCCACGTGTTCTAAACCACCACATTGGGGACAGGCACCTTTGTGGTGGTGTTGGTGGTTAGAGGACGAGCTGGTGGTAGTCGGCGGGGGTTATACGGCCTTCGGTGGCAGCGCGGAAGGCGGCGAGGGCATCGCCCGAGAACGGCATGGCCCAGCACAGTCCGCAGCCGGCGGTGATGGAGCCGGGCAGCGGCATGATGCGCCCAGGAACACCGGCGGCAAGGCACAGCTGTTCGCATTCCATCACATCGAAGGTGCTGTCGAACGAAACGATGATCTTGCGCTCGTGGTCGAGGGCATCACCGGACGAGGCCTCGCGGTGCGACTCGCGATACGCAGCCGCCGCTGCCTCTTCCTCGGCCGTATGTCCACAGCCGCCACAGCCGCAGGTGCAAGGCTCGGACCCATCGCAAGTGCAAGGTTCCCCGGTATCGGGGCAAATATCATGTGACACGGCATCTCCCGTCATTGATGTGTGCAGATCTAGGTGAGCAGCTCGGCTGCCGCAAACTCCTCGGGCGTATTGACATTCTCGAAGCAGAGCGTCGAGCCTGCGACCTTAACGATCTGCGGCTCATCCATATAACCAGCCTGAACGCGATTAATCAGGCAGCGAATGCGCTGACGGTCGCAGGCGAGTAGCTCTTGGGCGACCGGCGCACACGCGTCACGGCGCCAGACGGCGCAAAGCGGCTCAATCCCCCGCTCCTCGCGCGGCACGCACACGTCGAGCGCCTCGACCTCAACACGATCGGCAAGCGCGGCGATGAGTTCCGGCGAGACAAACGGCATATCACAGGCGACGATCGCCGCGAGGGGCAACCGAGCGGCAGCCAGCGAGCTCGCGATGCCACGCATGGCACCCGCCGACCCTTCAAGGTCCGTTACCACGCGTGGCACCAGGCCACCAAACGCGCGCTCCTCAAGATAGGCAAGCTCGCTGGGACGCGAAGTCGTCACGACCAACTCGCCGGCAACTGGCGCTAGCCGACCCAGCACGCGTTCGATGAGCGGCTCGCCGCAAAACGACATGCGCGCCTTATCGCGTCCCATGCGTGAGGACAGCCCGCCCGCTTGGACGACACAAGAAAGATCGGCACGTCTTACGGTAGTCATACGGCAAAACACCTCCATCGGCATGCTCGAAACCCGATGCACGAAGCTAAATACAGCCGCCGAAATAGCGGCGCTACGAAAAGCTCGTGCAAAAACAAAACAGCGCCTTTGCGGCACGCAGCAAGACCGCGAGCACAAAAGCGCTGGTAGCGTATGGCGGGAACGTATGTGAATCGAACACATCCAAGACGTTTTGCACGCCTCGCAACGGTTTTGAGGACCGCGGAGCCCACCGGAGCCCATCCGTTCCCAAGTGCGGCGGTATTTTACCAA
Organism: uncultured Collinsella sp.; assembly: GCA_900542635.1. Taxonomy (GTDB): domain Bacteria; phylum Actinomycetota; class Coriobacteriia; order Coriobacteriales; family Coriobacteriaceae; genus Collinsella. Next base: position 8,167 of record UQOJ01000012.1, on the reverse strand, counting down.
ACCGAAACGGCTCTATCCCAAAAAGACGAGCAAGAAGTTGCGGAGGAATAGTTCCTGTATTTGCTGCCAAAGCCTCCAAATAGGAACTATTTCACCGCAACTGATGAGGCGGGGCCGGGCCGCCGGTCTAGCGCAGGGACCTCAGGCCGCCGGCATCCTTGTCGAGCACCGTAAAGCGCACGGCATCTAGGTGCTCCAAGATGCTGATGGCACGCTTGCGCGACACACCCAAGGCCTCGCGCAGTACGCTCGTGGTGGCAGCGCCGCCGGCTGCCTCAATGGCGGCGGCAACAAGCTCGCGCGCATGGGCCTCAGCGGAAGCAGACAGGGCAACGTCGCGCTCGACCTTAACGATCGAGCGATTGAGCGAAAGCTCGCGCAGGGCACGCGTCATGACGTCGCGATCGAGCTGCAGTTGCTCGCCCACCTCGGGCAACGTCGGTGCATCGAGACTGGCATCGTCCAGCAAGGCAACGATGCGTTCGCAAGCCTCGCGCACCACACGCGCCGCGGCGGCAGCGGAGTGCGGGTCGAACACCTCGGCGCCCTCGGAGGCGCACACGCCACGCGAGCAGCCCTCGGCAATCAGAGCCGCGGCAACGTCTTCATCAGCAGCAGGCCACGCAGCGTGGGCGACGGCGCCGGGCGTAAAGCCCGTCTCCTTGGGAGACGCCGCATGCATGGCTGACAGGGTCGCCGCCAGTGCATCCATCGCGGCGTCGAGCACCGCGGCGTCCGCCAAGAGTTCCGCATCACACACGGCAAGCTTGCGAACGGAGCCCTGCGCCACCAGCCCGCGCAGTGCGGCATCGGCCTCGCCGACACCAAGATCCAAAGCCTCGGCAACATCAACCGCCGTAACCGGCAGCATCTGCAGCGCCAGCCAAGCGCCCACACCGCCCGCGGTATCGCCGGCTTCAAGCGCCGCAAGCAGCGTGCGCTCCCCCGCCGAAAGCTCGCGCGAGCGACGGCAGCGCGAAATCAGCACACGCCCGCCGCCAATGAGCATAACGGGCGAATACGACAGCACCACGGCATGGTCTTCGGCGCGCAGCGGCAACGGCTCCTCCAAGCGCACCTGTACGGTACGGGTCTCGCCCACTGCCATGGGGGCCTCGCCCTCCATGAACATGATGCGGCCGACAACCTCGGCCGTGCCGGCCATCACATGCACGCGCGCGCCCGACTCCAGCACTCGCGGCTTGGCACCCTCGCGACCCAGGTAGGTGAACGTCATCATAAAGCGCAACGTCTGACCAAAGCGGCCCGCCACGCCCAGCATCTCGCCACGGTCAAGCGCCGCGACACCGTCGCCAACCAGGTTGAGCGCCACACGCTGACCGGGCAACGCCCGCGGCGTATCGCCATGCACCTGAATCCCACGCACACGACAGACCGTACGCGACGGCAAAGCCATCAGCTCGTCGCCCACCGCGACGGGCGCATCGTGCAACGTTCCCGTCACCACGGTACCGACGCCCTTGATCGTAAAGCAGCGGTCAATCGGCAGTCGAGGTGCGGCATCACTCCGCTCGGAACGGTCGCGACAGGCATCCCAGCAGGCACTTACCTGCTCGTCGAGCACCGCAAGCAGCCCGTCAATCCCATCGCCCGTCTTAGACGACACGGGCACGATCGGCGCGCCCGCAAACACGGTACCCGACAAAAAGTCATCGACATCGAGCTCGGCAAGCTCGGTCATCTCGGCATCGGCCAGGTCACACATAGTCAGCGCCACCACCATATGCGTGACGCCCAGCATCTCCAGCACGTGCACGTGCTCGCGGGTCTGCGGCATCACGCCCTCGACGGCAGAGACCACCAACACGGCAACATCAATGCCCGTGGCACCCTGCACCATGGCGCGCAGGTAATGCGCGTGCCCCGGCACGTCGACCAGGCCGACGATCTTGCCGCTCGGCAGCGCCAGCTCGCCAAAGCCAAGCTCCACGGTCATACCGCGACGGCGCTCGACCTCCAGACGGTCGGGATTCTTGCCGGTCAGCGCCTCGATCAGTGCGGACTTACCGTGGTCAACGTGGCCCGCCGTGCCAACGATAACGGGGCACTCCACCAGCGTTTGAACCTCACTCATCGAGCAATCGCCTTCTCAACGCATGCGGCAAGCGTCGACGCCGCCGTCTCGATATCGCGGTCGCCCACAAGCGTACGGACGTCAAACAAAATGCGATCGTGCGAGGTTCGCGTGACGACCGGCGTGTCGAAGTCCTGGACAAGCGAGCGCTTGAGCGCGTCGACCGTCAGGCGCTCGTCAACAAGACGCACGGCAACGCACATCGTCGGCAGTTCCACGGTAGGCAACGAGCCGCCACCGGGCGTTGATGACTCCTCGACAATCTCCAACTCAACGGCACACGGGCAGCCAGCCTTATCGAGGCCCGCCACCATCAGCTCGCGCAACTTGCGTGCGCGACGCTCCAGATGAGCCTGCGGAAGCGTGAGCATGCTGAGCACCGGAATATCGCGATGGGCAACATCGGCGCCGTCCATGTAGATACGCAGCGTGGCCTCGAGCGCCGACAGAGCCAGTTTGCCCGGGCGCAGGGCGCGCATAAGCGGATGCGACCCACAAGCCTGGACCAGATCGCGACGGCCAATGATAATGCCCGCCTGTGCGGCACCGAGCAGTTTATCGCCCGAGCACGACACCAGATCGAGCCCCGCCGCTACCGAAGCCGGCGTGGTTTCTTCGCCGCCGCGCACCAGGATGTCGTCGGGCAACAGCGCACCCGACCCCTGGTCCTCGTAGAACAGCAGGCCATGCTTGTGGGCCAGAGCGGCAAGCTCACGAGAGCCCACCTCCTCGTGAAAACCCTCGATGCGATAGTTGGAAGGATGGACCTTAAGGATCATCGCCGTATCGGGCGTAATGGCTTGCTCATAATCTGCCAGGTGAGTGCGGTTGGTGGCGCCGACCTCGACGAGTTTGGCGCCCGAAGCCGCCATGACATCGGGGATGCGGAAGCTGCCGCCAATCTCGACAAGCTCGCCGCGGCTGACGATGACCTCCTTGTCTGCGGCATGGGTCGCCAACACCAGCAGCACCGCGGCGGCGTTGTTGTTGACCACGAGCGCGTCCTCAGCACCGGTAAGCGAGCGGATCAGCTGCGCGGCATGTTCCTTGCGCGAACCACGCGAGCAGGTGTCCACGCTGTACTCGAGCGTGCTGTACCCGCGCGCGACCTCAGCCACGGCCTTTGCCGCCGACTCCGCGAGCGGGGCACGACCCAAGTTGGTATGGATGACCACGCCCGTAGCGTTGACGGCAGGGCGCAGGCTCGGCAACGCGGAGCGGTGCGCACGCCACTCGATGGCCGAAGCCAGGTCGCGTTTAGAGCGCGGGGCGGCACCGGCACGAATCGCAGCGCGCTCCTCGTCGAGCTCGGCCGTGACGGCGGCATGCACCACCGCGTCGCAGGTCTCCCCCGCCGCCTTCACTACCGGCCACTCGGCAAGCAGCTCGTTGACGGATGGAATGGCGCGCAGGCGGGCGCGCACCTCATCGGACATGTTCTGGCTATCGCTCATGTGCGGCCTTTCAAAACCAAAGGTGAATCAATCGTTCGAACGTCAAACTATCAGCCAATTCGATCGGCTGAGTCAATCAATCGCTATTATCCTCGCGCGCCGCGATCTTTTCCACGCGAACGGCGTTTTCCTGGGTGAGCGCGGCACCCGTCAACGCGTCCCAACGCAACGGTGTATGGTCGAGTGGGCCGACGCCCAAGGCTTGAGCGCCGCCGGCATCAGCGCCAAACGAACGCCCGCCGGGGGCGGCCGACGTAAAGATACACGCCGGATGCAGATACGGCGTCGTCTCCACGCGCACGCGGTCGCGGCTCATATCACTCACGAGTTCGACGATCTCGCCGTCGGCAATGCCCATGTGCGCAGCGGCATCGGCATTCATCTGCACGGCATCCAGGTCCGATCCAGCCTCGGCGGCACCTTGGGCCGCAAGCCTGCGCGAAGTGTGCGACTCAAAGGGGCGGTTGCCGCTAATGAGGCGAAACATCCCCGGGCTAGGCTCCACCATGGGAGCGATCCAGTTGGGTACACGACCCAGGCCGGCTCGTTCCCATACGTCGCTTGCCAGCGCAATTTTGCCGCCATCCAAGGGAATCGCCGGCTCGCCCGTACGCGACGGCAACGAAACACCCGTGTCGGCCCAGCCGCGCTCCTTGAGCTCGTCCAGATTGATCCCAAAAGGCGCCACCTGGGCAGCCGCCAGATCGTCAGACGTAAACTGGAAGTACTCGCCCACGCCACACGCCTGCGCCAGACCGGCAAAAATCTCCCGACCGGGACGTGTGCCGTCATGCTGCACAGGCAGCACGGCGTTGCGGTAGAACACGCGCGCATCGTTGGCGCCTGTCACCGTTCCCACGCCGCGGTCAGCCTCCAGATACGTCACGTCGGGCAGCACGAAATCAGAAGCACGCGCTGTCTCGGACCAGTGAATATCAATCGTCACGAGCAAGTCGAGCTGCTGCAGAATACTCAACCAAGCCTGTGCATTGCCATAGCCCGCACCGGGGTTACTGGCATAGACGATGAGCCCACGCAAATCGCCGGCAAGAATCGACTGACCGATGGTCGTGCACAGGCCGCGCACCGGATCGACCAGTGGATAGCGCTCGGACCCCAACTTGGGCTCACGTGGCATCGACGGCGTCGCGAAACGCGCAGGGTCCAAATCGCCCAACGCAAGCGGCGTGGGCGGGTTGAGGGCACCGCCCGCGTGTCCGATGCAGCCCAGCAGCACATCGACCAGACAAATCGCGCGCGCGGTCTGGGTGCTATTGGCATACGCGATACCGATGCCACCATGAAAGCCAGCGTCCACCACCGCAGCAGGCGCCGCGGCAGCCAAATCACGCGCAGTCGCACGGATATCGTCCGCCGGCACGTCGCACATCGACTCGGCCCACTCGGGCGTCCAAGCACGGGCCGCCTGCGCCAGCTCGTCAAAACCCGTGGTATAGCGGTCCACGAACTCGTGGTCGTACAGGTCCTCGGCAATCAACACGTGGACAATACCCAACAGCAGCGCCAAGTCGCAGCCCGGGCGCACGCGGAGCCAGCGATCGGCAATAGCAGCCGAGCCGCTGCGCCGGGGGTCAACCACGATGATCTTCGCCCCGCGCCGGCGTGCATCGTTGAGCGCATCAACGGCCCCCATCGTCGACGAATCGACAATGGAGCGCCCAAGGTACATAATGCAATCGGTATGCGCCAGGTCGGAGGCGGGGCTATAGCCCAAGCTATGCTCCCAACCAGTGAGACGGCTCACCTCGCAGGCGCCGTCGGCACCGTACACGTTGGGCGAGCCCAGCGCATGCATAAAGCGATGCGCCCAGTAACGGTCGAACGAGGGCACGCCGAGCGTCATGCCCAGCGCACGAGGCCCACACTCGTCAACAATCCCCAAAAGACGCTCGGCAATCTGAGCAAACGCCTCGTCCCACGAAATCGCATCGAACCCCGAGCCATCAGCTCGCCGACGCATGGGATGCACGATGCGGTCGCGCTCGTCAAACGGCATTGCCAGACGATGGCGCCCGCGGGCGCACAGGGCACGCGCCGCGCACGGATGCCCCGGCACCGGCAACTCAACCACCACGCGACCGTCCTCAACGCGTGCCGCAAAGGCGCAATCGGCATAGCATCCCCCGCATGTGGTCACCACAGCGCGACCGTCACGCTCCACAGCAGATGCCATCTCGATTACCCCTTTCGCAAGCCAAACACAACAGGCCAACAGCCCGGCGACGAGCCCCAGACCCAAAAAGCCTCCCGCACGGCAACGCCCCGCGGGAGGCCCAACGTCAAACAGACGGTACCTTACGCCTCGGACTTCTTGGCGTAGATAAACCAGTAGCCGAGCGCGATCAGGACCGCGCCGCCCACGATGTTGCCCAGCGTGGCGGCGGACAAGTTAAACGCAATGCCCGCAGCGTTGAGCGCATCGGCGCCGGCGACGTCGGCACCATAACCGCATGTATGCATCACGGCGCCCATGGGCAAAAAGTACATGTTGGCAACGCAGTGCTCAAAACCGCAGGCCACAAAGGCAGCGATCGGCAGCAAAATGCCCACAACCTTATCGACCACGGTCTTGCCGGCGGTACCGATCCACACGGCAAGGCACACAAAGATGTTGCACAGGATGCCGCGGAAGAAGATCGTCACCCAGTCGATCGTCACCTTGCCGGCGGCGACGCTCACCATGGAGTTGGCGACCGCCTCGCCGTTGAGCTTATAGATGCCGGCCATGTACACCAAAAAGACGATGAACAGGGCACCGACAAAATTGCCGACCCACACGACGACCCAGGCCTTGAGCATCTGGACCAGAGTGATCTTTTTGCTCTTGAGCGCGCAGACCATAAGCGAATTGCCGGTAAACAGCTCGGCGCCGCACACCAGCACCAGCACCAGGCCCAGGCAAAAGCACAGGCCGCCCACGACACGCTGGGCACCCCAGCCCAGCGTGCTGTCGCTCAAAAACACCGTAAAGAACAGGCCGCCGAAGGCGATAAACGCCCCGGCAAACATTGCCAACAGAAAGGCCTTAGCGACCGGCAGGTTAGCCTTGGTCACGCCGGCGGCCTCGGTCTTGGCCTCGATCGCGGCGGGCGCCAGGCAATCGGGAGCGGGGTACTCCACCTTGGAATCTGCCATGTCAATCACTTCTTTCCTAATCAGCAGGGGCAAGCGCTCCTATTGCTCTTGCCCCAAGCGGACAAAGTGGGAAAAGTCGTTGGCAGCCACGGCGTCGTACACGGCGTCGACGGCGTCAAAGACTTCCGGGGACATGGGGTTGTAGAACTCCGTGTCGCCCGGCTGAATCCCAACGAAGACGATATCATCACACGATTGCTCAATCTCTTCGATCAGAATCGACAAGGGAAGCGAATGCGTGGTGAACATCGACTTGCGGGCCACATCACGTTTGTCGAGCAGGCGGATAGCGCCGACGGGCAGCGCCATGTCGGCGGCATCGACCAAAACCAAACGCGGCGGACGCTCGCGCTTGACCTCGATGATATCGTCCTCGGGCGTCTGACCGCCGTCGATGGTGTACCAACCGGCAAGCGGCGCGTCCTCCATCTTTTTGGAGAGCACGGGGCCGGCGGCATCGTCGGCGCGCAGCACGCTTCCCGCCGTGAGCACGATACCCGCAAACGGGGCGCCGTTCACATGACCATCCACAACGCGACCCATTACTGCAACCTTCCCGTCAGATACACGCCCGACACATCGCGCACGCGCTCCACCAGATCGCGGAACTTCATTAAGAACGCGACCTGCTGGGCATGCAGGCCAAAGTCGTCATCGAACACCGAGATTCCGGCCTTGGCCGACCCGCGAAAACCGCGCTCGTCGAGCAGCGTGTCGCAGGCCTCGAGCAGCGACGGCACCGCCGCCTTGTCGAGCTGGCACTCGCCAAAGGAGCGGATGGCCTCGAACTTGGTCTTGGCCTCCCCCTCCGGCAACGCGTCGACGAGCGAATAGAACACATCCACCGGCACCGACAGGCGCGGCTCAAAGCAGTCGAGCACGCCGGTGTGGTGGCCCACGGCGAGCGTGTAGTACAGCACGTCGCAGGCCTCCTGGGGAACGTCTTCCTCGGTCTCCACAAACTTACGCGTGAGCTCATAGAAGACCACCTGGTCGGGCGTATGGCCCAGGCAGGGGTCGACGACGCCCTCGGCGGCCTCGTCGCTTGCGCGCGAGGCATCGCCAAAGGAGCCGCCGAGCATGCCGGGGCCCGCAAAGTAACCAGAGCGGTCCGTGAGCTCCATCTAGCGACCTCCGGCCAGCACCAGATCCTGCAGCGCCGAGTACACCTCAACGCGGCGCGGATCATCTTGCTTGTCGATGAGCAGCGCCATGGCACCGCGAATATCGCCCTTGGGCGCGCCCTCGAGCGTATCCATAAACTCGTTGGCCAGGTCGCGGCCGTAACGGTAGCCACTCATGGCGCGAGCTTCGCGCTCGATGGCAACGCGCAGCTTGTACGGCACGCCGGGGTGCAGAATATCGGCCTGCTCGCCGGCGGCCTCCACCGTGGTCTCGGCATGGAGCTTTTGGTCCAGTAGACCGAGCGCCATGGCAAAGCCGTAGATGGTCTGCGCGGGGC
>UQOJ01000011.1 GCA_900542635.1 uncultured Collinsella sp. | reverse complement strand
GTTGGCCAAGACATCCGATGCCGCTCGCGGGTCCGCCGGATAGGGCGCCGCCGTCATGTTTGCCATGACCGGAATCAGCAGCGGAGACGGCGCGTGGCCGGCTTGGATATACGTCGCCAGCCCCTCAGTCGCCTCTGCCATATAGGGGCTATGGAATGCACCCGACACCGCGACTTTCATGGCGCGGCCGCCAGCCTCTTTTACTAGGACGTCGAGCTCCTGCAGCGCCTCGGGCGCTCCGGCAACAACCGTCTGCTGCGGGCTGTTGTAGTTGACCGGCCAGCAGTCCTCGCCGGCCTGTTTTGCCAGGCCCTCGACTTGCGCCGCATCGAGCTTGATGACGGCGCGCATGCCGCCCGGATGGCGCTCGGCAGCCGCGGCCATCAGCGCCGCGCGCTCGCACACGAGCTCAAAGCCCGCTCGCGTATCGAACGCCCCCGCAAAGGTGAGCGCAGCGACCTCGCCCAGCGAGAATCCTGCACAGGCGGCAGGTACTACGCCGCGCTCGCGCAGGGCGGCAGCCGCTGCCAGGTCGTGAACGAACACACAAGGCTGAGTGTTCTCGGTCTGCGAGAGTTCCTCCTTGGAGGCGCTCCGGCACTGCTCGCTGGTCCCCGGACGCACCTCGTCGGCAATGGCGAACACCTCGGCGGCCGCCGGCGATGTCTCGATCAAGTCGACGCCCATCGCGGGGTGCTGGGCACCCTGGCCGGCAAACAAAAACGCTACGCCACCCATGCGCACGCACCCTTCAGGACGTGCTCGGCGCCATCGGCCAGGTCGTCAACGATTTCGCGTGCGCTCTGACGCTCGTTGACCATGCCGGCAATCTGTCCACACAAAAACGAACCCTCTTCGTAGTTGCCGTCCTTGGCGGCCTTGCGAAGGGCGCCCGTGCCCATGGCCCCGAGTTCCTCGACACTTACGCCCGCCGCCTCGCTCTTGGCATAGGCGTTGGTAAAGGGGCTCTTGAGGGCGCGCACCGGATGTCCCGTCGAGCGGCCGGTCGCACGCGTCGAGGTGTCGTTGGCCTTCAGGACCATCTCCTTGTACTGCTCCGATACGGTGCACTCGTCTGCGATCAGAAAGCGCGTACCCACCTGGACGCCGGCAGCGCCCAGCATAAAGGCGGCCGCCACACCGCGGCCATCGGCGATGCCGCCAGCCGCAACCACGGGAATATCGACCGCATCGACAACCTGCGGCACCAGTGCCATCGTCGAGGTCTCGCCAATATGGCCGCCCGATTCGGTGCCCTCGGCAACAACCGCCGTGGCTCCACGACGCGCCACGAGGCGCGCCAGCGCCACCGAGGCAACGACCGGGACGACCTTGATGCCCGCATCGTTCCAAGCTTTCATGTACTTGGTGGGATTACCGGCACCAGTCACCACAACGGGCACCTGCTCATCGATCACGACCTGTGCAACCTCGTCGGCAAACGGGCTCATGAGCATGACGTTGACGCCAAAGGGCTTATCCGTCCTGGCGCGCAGCTCGTGAATCTGGTCGCGCAGCCAGTTGGCATCGGCGTTCATGGCCGCGATAATCCCTAAGCCGCCCGCCTCGGACACTGCTGACGCCAGCGAGGCGTCGGCAATCCAGGCCATACCGCCCTGGAACACGGGCTTTTCGATGCCGAGCAGATCGCAGAGAGGAGTCTTGAGCATCTCTACTTCTCCAATGCCGCCTCGACCGTATCGGCGAACTCGCCGACCGTCTTGGGGTTCTCCTCGGTATCGAGCTGGATGCCAAACTCATCCTCGACGGCAACGAGGATCTCGACGGTGCCCAGGCTGTCGAGACCAATCTCCTCGAGCGTGGACTCGGGCTTCATCTCGACATCGTCAAGACCGGCGGTCTCGCGGATAACGTCGCAAACGCGCTCGAAGGTCTTCTGATCTGCCATGGTAGTTCTCCTTTGTTTGTGCCCTAGGGGCGTTTTTTCCTATGTGCAACTACTTCCAAGGAAGCAGGTAGCCACCTATATCTAGGCCGGCGCCAAATCCAACCAGAGCGATGGTGTCGCCCGCATTCAGTGCGTCGGTACTTGCCAGCCGGTCAAGCGCAAACGGAATGCAGGCGCTCGAAATGTTGCCGGTCTCGCGCAACGTGCGAACCACGCGCTCGTCCGGCACGCCCAGGCGCTTGACCGCCTGACTCAGGATTCGTTCGTTAGCCTGATGGAATACAAAATGATCGATGCCTTCGACCGAAATGCCCGCATCGCTCGCGAGCTTATGGACCGTGTCGCAGATGGCGTTGACGCCGAACTTGAACACGCGGCGGCCATTCATGGACAGCGCGCTCTCGCTTTCTGCGGAGGCCTTAAACGGCGAGGTGCCGACCAGACCGGGAACGTGCAAGGTCTCGACGTCGGGCGCCGTCGAAAGCTCAACGGCAAGGGGACTGTCTCCCCCAGCCTCAATCACTGCGGCGCCTGCCCCATCGCCAAAGAGCACGCAGGTGGTGCGGTCGGACCAGTCGAGCGCGCGCGTCATCTGCTCGGCGGCAACGACCAGCACGTGCTCGGCGCGACCGCGGGCGATATAGCCCTCGGCGACATCGAGCGCAAATACGAAGCCGGCACAAGCCGCCGAGACATCGAAGGCAGGGCACGTCGCGCCTAGTCGCTCAGCAACGGCACACGCCTCAGCGGGAACAAGGTGATCACCCGTCGTCGTCGAGCAGACGATCAGATCCAGCTGGCTCGCGTCGATTCCGGACACCCGGAGTGCCCGCTCGCTCGCCGCTACGGCAAGGTCGTCAAGTGACTCGGTGGTGCAGACGTGGCGGCTCTTGATACCTGTGCGGGTAAAAATCCACTCATCCGAGGTATCGAGGAACTCAGACAGCTCGTCATTGGAAACGCTGCGCTCAGGAAGCGCCGAGCCTGTTCCAAGAATCGTGAAACCCATCACTAACCTCCTTTGAGTTGTTGACGTGTTTACATCGACCAAGAGAGGATAGCGCATTTTAGTCGTTGTTGACGTGTTAACATTAAATTGTCTAAATGCGACAAAGGCTTCACATTGTGTCTATCTCTCGACACCATTGGCGATTGCCTTATTAACTTAGGAGGTAGCAACCGTTTTGGATGCCAAATTAACGATAGTCGACGTAACCGGATCGACCAACGATGACCTGCTCGAAGCAGGAAAACAGGGAGCGCCGCACGGCACAGGACTTGCCGCACGGGCTCAGACAGCAGGACGCGGCCGACGCGGCCACAAATGGGATTCAACCGCCGGCAACCTATTGCTTTCGATTGTCCTGCGCCCATGCGTAAATCCCGCAAAGTATTCTGGTCTTGCCGCCGTCAGCGGCCTAGCAGTGCTCGAGGCGCTCGAAAAGCAGGGTCTTGCAAACGAGATTGGCCTCAAATGGCCCAACGACCTGGTCGCGCGAGGGCGCAAGCTCGGCGGCATTCTGGTCGAGGCCGCACGCGATAACGAAGGCAACCCCTTTGCGGTCTGTGGCATCGGCGTCAACGTGAACTATGTGCCCGCGGAGGTTCCCGATGGCGGCCTGCCGGCAATCGGTCTCTCGGATCTCAACGAGAACGTTCCCGCCGTCGATGTGCTACTCAAGGAGGTCTATCACACCGTCGTAAACGCTGTGGACGCGTGGGCAGATCTACTCAATGCCATGGAAGAAAACGCCGGACCGCTCGCGCCCGTCCACGGCGAATATGTCGCTCACCTCAATTGGATTGGGGAGCACGTTATCGCCCGTTCCCCTGCCGGTGACGAGCTGGCACGCGGAATCTTTAAAACCGTCGATGCCTTTGGTCGCGCGCGTATCGAAACGGAAGGCGGCTTGCGATCCTTCCATTTTGAGGAGGCATCGCTGCGCCCCTTGAGCGAATAGGTCACCGCAGCCACCTACTCGGCAGCATTACCCGGCAGTCCAAACCATCATTCAAAACAAAAGAGCCCCGCTACCGTAATGGCAGCGGGGCTCTTTAAGCTATGAGCGATATCGCTTAGAGCTTGATGTCGATGTCGACGCCAGCGGGGAGGTCGAGACGCATAAGCGAATCAACGGTGCCCGAGGTGGGGTCGAGGATGTCGATGAGGCGCTTGTGGGTGCGCATCTCGAACTGCTCACGGGAGTCCTTGTTCACGTGCGGCGAGCGGATAACCGTGTACAGGTTGCGCTCGGTGGGCAGGGGGACAGGACCGGAAACGCGAGCGCCGGTCTTCTGAGCGGTCTCGACGATGAGCTTCGCGGACTGATCGACGACCTCGTGATCATAGCCCTTGAGGCGAATGCGGATCTTCTGGGTAGCCAACTTAAACCTCCAAAGAGTGCGAGAGATGTTCTCGCAGGATTACGTAACAGGGAGCTCGAACTTAGGCGTTCTTGCTCATGACCTCGTCCACGATGGACTTGGGCGCGGGCTCATAAGAGTCGAACTGCATCGTGTAGGATGCACGGCCCTGGGTCTGGGAGCGAAGGTCGGTAGCGTAACCGAACATCTCGCCCAGCGGCACCTTGGCACGGATGAGCTTACTGTTCTTGCGATCCTCCATGCCCTCGATCTTGCCGCGGCGACCGGAGAGGTTGCCCATAACGTCGCCCATGTACTGCTCGGGGGTCTCGACCTCGACAGCCATGATCGGCTCGAGCAGCTGCGGATCGGACTTCTTGAGGGCGTCCTTGATAGCCATAGAACCGGCGATCTTGAAGGCGGCCTCGGAGGAGTCGACCTCGTGGTAAGAACCGTCGAACAGGGTGACCTTGACGTCGAGGACCGGGAAGCCGGCGATAACACCGGTGTTCAGGGCCTCCTGGATGCCCTTGTCGATGGACGGGATGTACTCCTTAGGCACGACGCCGCCGACGATAGCGTTGACGAACTCGTAGCCGAAGCCCTCCTCCATCTTCTCGAGCTTGATGACGGCGTGGCCGTACTGACCGCGACCGCCGGACTGACGGACGAACTTGCCCTCAGCCTTCTCGACGTCGTGACCAGCGGTCTCGCGGTAGGCAACCTGGGGCTTACCGACGTTAGCGTCAACCTTGAACTCACGGAGCAGACGGTCGACGATGATCTCGAGGTGCAGCTCGCCCATGCCGGCGATGATGGTCTGGCCGGTCTCGTGGTTGGTGGACACCTGGAAGGTCGGGTCCTCCTCGGCGAGCTTGGTCAGAGCCAGGGACATCTTGTCCTGCTCGGCCTTGGTCTTGGGCTCGATGGCAACGTCGATAACGGGCTTAGCGAACTCGATCTTCTCGAGGACGATCTCCTTGCCCTCGGCGCACAGGGTGTCACCGGTGGTGGAGTTCTTGAAGCCGACGCAAGCGACGATGTCGCCGGCGGCAGCGTCGTCACGGTCGATACGCTCGGCGGCGTTCATCTCGAGGATGCGGCCGAGGCGCTCACGCTGACCGTTGGAAGCGTTGACCACGTAGGAGCCGGACTCGGCGCGGCCGGAGTAAACGCGGACGTAGGTGAGCTTACCGACGAACGGGTCGGTCATGATCTTGAAGACCAAGCCGGAGAAGGGCTCGTCGAAGGAAGGATGACGCTGGATCTCCTCGCCGGTGTCCGGATCGGTACCGGTGACGGCCTCGACGTCGAGCGGGCTGGGCAGGTAGTCGACGACAGCGTCGAGCAGCTCCTGGACGCCCTTGTTCTTGTAGGCGGAGCCCACGAAGACGAGGTTGAGCTCGTTGGCCAGAACGCCCTTGCGCAGAGCAGCCTTGAGCTCCTCGACGGTGAAGTCCTCCTCCATGAGGATCTTCTCCATGAGCTCGTCGTCAAAGCTGGCAGCAGCGTCAAGGAGCTCCTCGCGCTTGGTGGCAGCGATGTCGGCAAACTCAGCCGGGATCTCGTCCATCGGCTCGGGGTAGGTCATACCCTTCTCGTCGGCCTTGAAGTCCCATGCAGTCATGGTGACCAGGTCGATGACGCCCCAGAAGTTGTCCTCGGCGCCCATCGGGACCTGAGCGGCCACGGCGTTAGCGTCGAGACGATCCTTCATGGTCTCGATAGCGTTGAAGAAGTCAGCGCCCACGCGGTCATACTTGTTGATGAAGGCGATGCGGGGGACGTTGAAGGTGGAAGCCTGACGCCAAACGGTCTCAGACTGGGGCTGGACGCCGGCAACGGCGTCGAAGACGGCGACAGCGCCATCGAGGACGCGCAGGCAGCGCTCGACCTCGGCGGTGAAGTCAACGTGGCCCGGGGTGTCGATGATCTGGATGCGGTAGTCCTTACCGTCCTTGTTCCAGAAGCACGTGGTAGCAGCGGAGGTAATGGTTACGCCGCGCTCCTGCTCCTGAACCATCCAGTCCATGGTGGCAGCGCCCTCATGGACCTCACCGATCTTGTGGGTCTTACCGGTGTAGTAAAGAATACGCTCGGTCGTGGTGGTCTTACCGGCATCGATGTGAGCCATGATGCCGATGTTACGGGTATCGGAAAGCTTGTACTTAGGCTTAGCCATGTTAGTTCCTTACCTTAACTTACCAACGATAGTGAGAGAACGCGCGGTTGGCCTCGGCCATCTTGAAGACGTCCTCACGCTTCTTGACGGAAGCGCCCAGGCCGTTGGAAGCGTCGAGGATCTCGTTGGCGAGACGCTCGGCCATGGTCTTCTCCTTGCGAGCGCGGGAGAAGTTGACGATCCAGCGGATACCCAGAGCGGTGGAACGACGGGAGTTGACCTCCATCGGGACCTGATAGGTAGCGCCACCGACACGCTTGGGCTTAACCTCGAGCGTGGGCTTGACGTTGTCCATAGCCTTCTTGAAGGTAGCAAGAGCGTCGCCACCCTCGGACTTCTCGGCAACGATCTCGAAAGCGGTGTAAACGATGCGCTCAGCGGTGGCCTTCTTGCCGTCAAGAAGGACCTTGTTGATGAGCTGAGTCACCAGGCGGTTGTTGTAAACGGCGTCAGGCTGAACCTCACGACGATTAGCTGCTGCACGACGCGGCATGTGAAATCTCCTTAAGTGTCTACCGTGCGGCGCTTAGGCGGCACACGGCGAAAGTATCAAAACGTTATCTGGCTTATTTAGCCTTGGGGCGCTTAGCACCGTACTTGGAACGGGCCTGCATACGGTTCTGGACCGGAGCAGCGTCGTAGGCGCCACGGATGACGTGATAACGGACACCAGGGAGGTCACGGACACGACCGCCGCGGACGAGCACGATGGAGTGCTCCTGCAGGTTGTGGCCCTCACCCGGGATGTAAGCAGTAACTTCGATGCCGTTGACGAGGCGAACACGGGCAACCTTACGAAGAGCCGAGTTCGGCTTCTTGGGGCTCGTGGTGAAGACGCGGGTGCACACGCCGCGCTTCTGGGAGTTGTGCTGCAGAGCAGCGTTCTTGGACTTCTTGGGCACGGAACGACGGCCCTGGCGAACCAGCTGGTTAATAGTAGGCAAAGCGTACTCCTTCTCGAATGATTCCAGCTTTCTGTAAAGTGCAACGGCTTGAATCGAGGGGTCAGCATCCCCCTACGAAACACGCAGTTCGATAGGATACGTGGCGTTAGCTGTGCCGTCAACAGACCACGCCGCCGGGCGTATCCCAAAATGGGCATATTTCCGCAAAGCCTACACAAAAGGAATCCCCTTCTGTGCGCGGGGGCGAATTCCCGGCCCGGGCGGCCCGCTGTTTAAGTTTGCTGCTCTACAGTCCTGCGTAAGACGGAAAGCACATTAAGTGCTTTCCTTTGCGTGCGGAACTCGCGACAAACTTAACCCCCGCCCTCAGCCCCGGAGACCCTCCCTGCCGTCACTTTGTCCAAACAGTTCTTGCTCCTCGCCGCTTCCGCGGCTCGAGGTCCCCGTTCTCCGCGGTGGGGTTGGTCTGATTATTCTTGTTGAAACTCCGCCTTTGGCTCATAAAAAACGGGAGATGCGATTTTACATCCCCCGTTTTTGTTGCGGTTAGTCTAGGTCAATAAATTTGGTGCTTAGGATCTTGCCGTCTTTGACGAGCATTCTGGCCATGGTGGGGCCTCGAGTGCCTCTGGGGTAGCTGGCGCTGCCCGGGTTGAGGACTAAGCAACGGCCCACTTGGGCTTCTTTGGTTACGTGGGTGTGGCCGTTGATGGCTACGTCTACGGATCCCACCGGAAGGTCTTCGCGGTAGTGGGCTACGGCGAATTTGAGGCCTTCGTAGGTAAAGAGCGCAAGACGGTCTACATCGGGGCCGTAGTCGCGGTAGTAATCGTTGTTGCCCAGTACGGCCCGCACGGGGGCGATGGTGCATAGGTGCTCGTAGTCCATCTCTGACGTGAGGTCGCCAGCGTGGATGATCAGGTCTGCGCCCTCAAGCTCATCCAAGAGCGCAGGCGAAAGATAGCCGTGGGTGTCCGAGATGATGTCAATGCGCTTGGCGCTTGCACTGTTCATGGGATCCCTTCCGCAAAAAACGATTCGGCAGATACATACAAAAAAGGCCCCACGGCTCCGCAGACGATGGGTCTACAGGGCTGCGGGGCCAGTGTGCTAGAGACTCAGGGCCTTCTTGAGCGGCACGACGCGGCGGCGCGAAACCGGCACGCGTTCGTCGACGCCCGTAATGCCCAGCTGGATGGCGCCCGAGGGCACCGTCTTGACGTCCGTAACGCACGCCAAGTTGACGATATAGCGGCGGTGAACACGGAAGAAGCCAAAATCGCAGAGCTTGGCCTCAAACTGCGCCAGCGAGGTCGTCGACAAAAAGCGATCATCGACGGTATAGATGCAGGAGTAATCGTCCTTGGCCATGATAAAGCGAATGTCGTCCACGGGAATGAGCACCTTGCGGCCGCCCTTTTCCACCGGGATACGCTCGATGGTCACCTTGCTGTCCGTAACCGGCTTGGCGCGTTGCATGACCTTCTCGATCGCGCGATCCAAGCGAGCTTCCTCGACCGGCTTCATCAGATAGTCGACGGCATCCACGTCGAATGCCTCGACCGCATGGTCGCTATACGCAGTCACAAACACGATCGCCGGCGGATTTTTAAGCTTATGCAGCGCCTCGGCAAGTTGCAGGCCCGAGGCACCGGGCATCGAGATATCGAGAAACACGACATCCACGCGACTTTCCATAAGCATCTCGATGGCGGAGCGGACGCTCGACGCCTCCGTGATCGTGCCGATCTTGCCCGTTTGCTCGAGCAGGAAGCGAAGCTCCGAGCGAGCCGGCGCCTCATCATCCACAATCATCGCACGCAGCATAGGGATAAAACCTTTCGTCAACTAACTACGCCGGGCATCCATCGCATGACGTTGAGCCCGTAGCCTTTTATTTTACTCTTGAATGTCAAAGATGCTCTCTGACAAATCAAGATGAAGGAGCACTTTGGTGCCCTTGCCCGGCGCCGATTCGACACGCGTATAGGAGTGCGGCCCATAAAAGCGATGGATGCGCTCCGAAATATTGTGCATGGCCACACCGGCGCCGCCACCCTGGGGAGAGCTGGCGTCGGGACGGGCAGAGCGTTCGTCAAACAGTCTGGCGGCGGTACCCTCATCCATGCCCACGCCATTATCGGCCACGGCAATCAAGATTGCATCCTCGCCGTCTTGGTGAACGGTCACGTCGATCCTCAGGGCGTCGTCATCGCCCATACCATGACGCACGGCGTTCTCGACAATCGGCTGGATCACGAACGCCGGCACCAGCGTATCTTCCACGTCCTCGGACACATCGAACGTCGCAAGCACGCGGTCCTCACCAAAGCGGGCCTTCTCAAAGGTAAGGTAGCGCTTGGTCTGTGCGACCTCGCGCGAGACCGGAATAAGCGATCCCGAGTTGTCGAGCGTGGCGCGATAGAACGATGAGAACTCACGAAGCAGTTCGCGGGCCCGCAGCGGATCGGTGCGCGTAAACGATGCAATGGTGTTCAGCGTGTTGAACAGGAAGTGCGGGTTAATCTGCGCCTGCAGCGCACGCACCTCGGCGCGCGCCGTGAGTTCCTTTTGCACCTCGAGCTCGTGGATAGCGAGCTGCGTGGACAAGATCTCGGCAAAGCCCGAGGCAAGCGCGTACTGGGTACGGTCGACGGCGCGCGGGGTCTTGTAGTAGAACTTGAGCGTGCCGACGGTACGATCGCCTACCTTGATGGGGGCGATAATGCCGGCGGGAACTTGGTTGTGCGAGCCGTCCGAGCCCACGACATCCACCATACGGTTGAACGACTGCACGATGCCATGTTCGATAACGTAGCGTGTGGCAAGCGTGTGGATGGGAGAATCTGGCAGTAGTTTTTCCTCAAACTCTCCCGCGCAGGCAAGCACGTTGCCCTCGTCGGTGATGGCCACCGTCATGGCGCGCGTCTCGGGCAAAATGCGCCGGCACACCAAACGCGCCGACTCCTGCGTCAGACCGCCCTTAATGTCCTCGAGCATGGCCGAGGCCACCGAGAGCGTCTCCTCGGTGTACTGGGAGCGCACCGAATCGGGATTGAGCGTCAAAAAGATAAAGATGCACAGAAAGATGCACAGCAGCGCGCAGGCAATCACCGTGGCGATCGGCTCGATACCGGTCACCAAGGCAAAAATAAAGTACACCAGCACGCAAATGGCGCAGGCAACGGCAATGATGCGAAAGATTGATATTGAACTATCGCGCTGGGCGCGGCGGTCGATCATTCGGCCCCCTCCAGGATACTGATCAGTTGTGCGTCACGCCAAAGCCCGTCCATGATCTTGGGCCAAAAGCTCTGGAAACGCAGGTAGCTTGCAGCGTTTTGGCGCGCATAGGCCTTTGCCTCGCCGATACCATGGCGCCAGATGCGCAGGTAGCCCTCATGCTCGCGGGTAAACACGCTGCGGACCATAGCGGTCTTGCGCACGCGGTCGTCGAGCTCGCGCGAAATCCACGGGCCCGGGTAGGGCATGAGTGATGCCGCCGTAACGGGAATGAGTTCCTTTTGATGCGCGGCGAATGTCAACTTGGCCCGTTCGTAGTACCAACGGTATACATCCTGCATAAAGCGCGGTGAGCGCTTTTCGGACTCCGGAGGCAGATGGCGCACGGTCCACTCGTTATCGAACCACACGTCGTAGCCAAACATGCGCATGTTAAAGAGGTAATCCAAGTCCTCGCCGCGGGTGATAAACGGGTCAAAGGCCACACGCGTAAAGGCGCGGGCGTGCAGGGCCATCAGGCCGCCGCACACGTAGTTGGAGCGCGAGATGCGGGTGCCCGAGAGCGCCTTTTTCATCCAACGGTTGAACTCGATGCGCTTGGTCCACCAACGATGGCAGATGCCCGCCTTGTCCGTGGGAGCCAGCGGCGAGCCGTCGCGATCGTAGAAATAGCCGCTCTTGACCAAGATCGGCAAGCCCTGACGCGTCTGCTGCCCCAACGCATAGGTCGCGCGCTTCATAAAGTCGGCGTCGATGACAGTCTCATCGTCATCCAAAAAGATAACCGCGTCATGACCCAGCACAGCGGCACAGGCTAGCCCCATGTTGCGGATGGCACCGTAGCCTCGCAGGCTCACGCACTCGCCCGAACCCTTGGGCGCGATCTGAGCAACCCGGTCTGCGATGCGCGAGGCCTGGGTGTTGGTGACAACGGTGACCTTGAGCGTGGGATGCGCGTCGACGATCTCGTGCACGCGCAGCGACACATCGGCTGTGGCAGAAACGGGACAGACCACCAAAAGGATGATGCGCGGGATGTCACGTACCTGCTCAAGCGAGGCCAGACAGCGGTCGAGTTCGGGATTGTCGGCGTTGAGTCGCGTCGAATGGTCATAGGTGCCAGGGGCGTTTGCGCAAGCGTCATCGCCCGCCCAATACGTTGGAATCACGACTGTGGCGTTCATGCCTTACCCTCCCTGCAACACAAAAACGGGACGCCGCCAAACACAGGCGACGCCCCGCGACCTAGCTGATTCCATCATACCCACTTGGGCAAATCATTGCTCGCAAGTCGCAATGTTTATTGCGGATAACCCCAAAAGAGTACCGTGGACAGGCACAATAGCCGCTCGCTCCTATGCGGCATGCTCTGCCGCCCGAGTCATGCGGGACAGGCGGACCAGCAGCATAAAGCCAACAATCAGCAGCACGCCAATGGAAAGGACGCCCAGCGACGGGTTGCCGGTCAGCGAGGTGACGACCGACACCAGGAAGGTGCCCATAACGCTTGCATAACGACCAAAGATGTCAAAGAAGCCGTAGTACTCGTTGGACTTTTCTTTGGGGATAATGCGGCCAAAGTAGCTACGGCTGAGCGCCTGCACGCCGCCCTGGAACAGGCCGACCATAATGGCAAGCACCCAGAATTCAAAGGCAGTCTTTAGGAAGAACGCGGCGAACAGCACAATGCCCATGTAGGCGGCGACCGCCACCAGAATCATGTTGAGCGTGCCCACGCGTCCGGCGAGCTTACCGTAGATGATGGCGGACGGAAAGGCCACGAACTGCGTAACGAGCAGCGCAAGCACCAGCTGCGTCGAATCGATGCCCAAGGCCGATCCGTAACTGGTGGCCATGGAAATGACCGTGTGCACACCGTCGATATAGAAGAAGAACGCGATCATGTAGACCAGCACGGTCTTGTTGTGGGCGATCTCGCGCATGGTGTGTCCGACCTCGGAGAACACACCGCCCACGATGTGGCCGATGGTGTCCTCGGGACCGCGCTCGCGACCGTACTTTTGCTTATAGGTGCGAATGAGCGGCAGGGTAAAGATGAGCCACCAGGCACCAGTGATGATAAACGACAGACGCGTTGCCAGCATGGTGGGGACGCCAAGAGCGGGGCCACCCATGATGAGCGCCAGGCAGATGACGAACGGCACGGTGGAACCGATATAGCCCCAGGCATAGCCCGAGCTGGACACGGCGTCCATGCGCTCATCGGTGGTAATGTCGGGCAGCATGGCGTCGTAGAACGTCATAGAAGAGTTAAGGCCGATGGTGCACAGCACGTACACGGTCAAAAATGCCATGGCGGACATTGGGATAGCCTGCGCCAGGCAAAGCACCAGGCCCGTGAGGAAGAAGCCCAAGAAGAACTTGATCTTGTTGCCGGCGTAGTCGGCAAGCGCGCCCAGAATGGGCATGAGCATAGCAATGACCAGCGAGGCGATCGTCTGCGCATTGCCCCAGGCGACCACCAGGTCGGCCGAGGAAGCGCCGGTATTGATGGCATTAAAGTAAATGGGCACCACCGAGGTATTGAGCAGCACGAGTGCCGAATTGCCCACATCGTACATAACCCAGTTACGCTCGAGCTTGGTGTATTTCATGGACAGGGACCCTTCGTATTCGCCCGGTATGCAGTTAGTTCATCGTACCCCAATTGTCCAGAAGCACCGGTAAGGATTCGGCAAAGGGGCACGCACAGGCCCTATTCCTCGCGGTCGAACTCCTCATCGGCTTCGAGCACGCGACCGCTGTAGTTGACGTGACTGGTCACGGCATCCATGTCACCGGTCTCGATAAAACGTGCGACCGTGCACTCGTAATCGACCAGCGCGCGATCAAAGACCTCGGGGAAACTCTCGTTCGAGACCTCGTCGGTAAAGGGATTCTTCCATGTCAGATGGCCCAGGTTGCCGGTGCGCTCGGGCAGCTCCGTCGTCACGCGATGGGCAAGGCCGTCGAGCAGCGAGTAGTTGTGCACCAAGCCCTCAACCAGCGAGATCGCGCACGTCTTTGCGGAGCCGGCCGGCTCAATCGCGCGGTAAAGTCGCTGCATATTGGCAACGGCAGCACCGTACTCCCCCGCCGGAATGTCTATG
This sequence comes from uncultured Collinsella sp., assembly GCA_900542635.1. GTDB lineage: Bacteria > Actinomycetota > Coriobacteriia > Coriobacteriales > Coriobacteriaceae > Collinsella. The sequence goes on along the minus strand of UQOJ01000011.1, from coordinate 30,918 downwards.
CCGTACACGCGTCCGGCAACATAGCTCATCAGCACGCCGGCCACGCGATTGATGCGATCGGTGGTGACGATCTCGCCCGCCGGCGGGTAATCGTCGACCGTAGCGCCATCGCGTTTAAGCTGCAGCATCAGTACATCCAGGTCGCTCTCGATCACGGCATGGACCTGACTGCTCGAATCCTCAAGCTCTGAATCGGACTCCACGATGCCAAACTGCTGCTCATAGACAAAGGGATGGGCGTTGCGGTCGAGCACGTAATGAGACAGCAGGCCCAGCGCAAAGGCGCGACCCAAGCTGGCGTCGCGCGGCAGCAGATGCGACACGCCGTCGCGCAGGCACGCAAACTGACGAGACATGCGCGACCGATGCATGACCTGCGCCAGCAGCGTGCAGTCGGAAACACGCGGTGTCAGAATGTGAAAGAAAAACGGGTCGGGGCCTTGGTTGCCCAAGATAAAGGCAATGCGCTCTTCATCGGACGTGATGACGCCCTGCGGAAGACGGTCGATGCTTTCCTCGCCAAACAGATGATGGGTGATAAGCGCGGGCATAATGATCCTTTCAATTTCATTCGATGCCACCCATTATGCCCACCGCGCGCCCATACCAAACCTGCGATGGCAAACGACGGCACGCAAGCCTCTTACGCAAGCCCCAGGTGCGACTTGACCTCGGCGGCACGACGACGGGACACCGGTACCGTCGAGTTCACGCGGTCGAGTCTGAGCTCCATCAACCCCGTGGAGCCAATCTCAACATTGTGCACGTCTTCCAAATTGACCAGGTAGCTGCGATGAACGCGAATAAAGCCCTCGGAGTCCAAGCGACGCTCGAGCGAAGAGATCGACTCATTGATCAGGTACGTTCCCTCGGCGCAGATGGCGTTGCAAAAATCGGCGCGCGCCTCAAAGTAGCAGACGTCTGCGGCGGGAATGAACACCTTTTTGCCCCCGCGGTCCACCGTCAGACGCAAAGGCTGGCGCGGAGCATGGATAACACGACGGACACCCAAGGCTGCCTCGATCTTGTCGAGTGCCTTTGACAGGCGTGCGTCCTCGACCGGCTTGACGACATAATCGACGGCATCGAGGTTATACGCATCGGCGGCAAACTCGGCAAACGCCGTCACAAACACAACCACCGGCGGCGTCTTTAGGTTCTGCAGCGTCTCGGCAAGCTCAATTCCCGAGCGACCGGGCATGGTAATGTCTAAAAACAGCACGTCGGGCTTGTTCGACAGAATCGACTCCACGGCTTCGGTGACATTGCCCGCCTCGGCAATCTGGCCCACACGCGTATCCTTTTCCAACAGATAGCGTAGCTCAGCCCTAATGGGAGGCTCGTCATCAACCACCAAGATGTTCCAGCCTTCGGACATATGTGCTTCCCCTCTTTTTCTCTCAATCCAACCGCGTGCTACGCCGTCAACGGCGCGGGCTCATGCGGCTCGCCGTTCAGCTCGACGATGACCTGCGTTCCCACGCCCTCCTGGGACTTCACGCGCATGCCGGAATCTTCTCCGTAAAAGAAATGGATGCGCTGAAGCACGTTGAAGAGCGCCAGGCCGCAACCTCGCTTGACGGAGCCGTCGGCGGTAATGCTCTCGGGCTCCTCTCGGCGATGTTGCTCAAACAGATGCGCGCAGACCTCTTCGCTCATACCGATGCCATCGTCCTCGACGATGATCTCCAAACCGTCATCGGTCTCGAAAGCCCTAACGTGAATAGAAAGCGGCTCGGTCTCGCGCTGCGCGTGCTTGATGCAGTTTTCGAGCAACGGCTGCAAGATAAACGGCGGCACCATGCAATCGCGCACCTCAAAGTCGATATCGACCGAGACGCGCAGACGGCCGTCGCCATACCGGGCCTGCATAAGATTGATATAGCGAGTGCCCTGTTCCACCTCGTGCTCGAGCGTGGTGAGCGTATCGGAATCAGAAAGCGTCTGACGATAGTAGTTGGAGAAGTCGATCAGCAGCGATCGCGCCTTGTCGGGCTCGGTTCGAACGAGCGACACGATCGTGCTGATGGTATTGAATAGAAAATGAGGATCGACCTGCGATTGCAAGGCGCGCAGCTCCACGCGGGCCGTAAGCTCGTCCTGGCGCTCGAGCTCAAAGCTCGCAAGCTGCGTGGAAATGAGGTCGGCAAAGCCCGAGGCAAGCGCCGTCTGGCGCATATCGATGCTGCTCAGACGGGGATAATACAGCTCGAGCGTGCCCACGCAATGCCCGCGCACGGTAAGCGGTGCGACAATACCGGCGCGCAGGCGCGGAAAATAGCCGCCCGTCTCGGTCGAGGCATCGCGCGAAAACACGCTTTGCTCACCGCTGTTGATCACGTTGAGCGTAGTCCGCAGCACCACCGGAGTGCCCGCGGGGCACTTTGCCGAGTCCTCGCCCCAGCTTGCCAACACCTGCTTGCCGTCGGTAAAGCAGATGGCAGAGGCGATAGTTTCGGACAGGATGATCTTAGAGGCGCCCAGGGCAGCTTCGGGCGTAAGGCCGCGCGACGTGTAGGCGAATATTTTTGAAGCGATGGCGAGCGTGCGGTCGGTTGCGCTCGATGTGAGGTCGTCGGGAACGACAAAGACGTACGAGAAGAAGAAGCACAGCATGACCAAGCCGGCAATGACGACAACGGCCGGAACGGGATTGGGATTATCTGTTAGATCCCAGATGAGCAGCAGGATAAGCAGCGGAACGACAATACCGAGCAAGATGGCTTGAACCACATGCTGAGCGGTACGAAAGACCTTGGTAGAGTTGTAGCTCTTGCCCAGAATCAGCCTATTGAGATCCACCGTCATCTCCTTCTTACCGACGCACCCCATAGCAATAAAGAGGGCCGCAAGCGACCCTCTCCATTGCATTATGCAATCAAATACTGTGTTTTACATCAAGCCATCGATGAACGGTAGCTTAGGCGCTGTACTTGTTTGCCTCGCCGAAGGTGCCAGCCTCGACAATCCAGCCGTCCTTCATGATGACGTCCATGTTGTCGGTGTTGAGCACGTGGATGTCGGCGGCGACGTCACCGTTGACGACCAGCAGGTCGGCGCACTTGCCGGCCTCGATGGAACCGGTCTCGTCCTCGATGTGGCACATCTTGGCACCGTTGAGGGTGGCACAGGTGATGGTCTCGACCGGGGTGAAGCCGATCTTGTCGACGAACTCGTACATCTCCTCGATGGAGCAGGTGCCGTACGGGGTGACGAAGGAGAAGGAGTCGGAGCCGATCGTCATGACGACGCCGCGCTTCTTGGCCTCGCGCAGGCAGTCGTAGTTGCGCTGCAGCTCCTTCTCGACCAGGGTGCCCTCGTACTTGTCGTGCAGCTCGGGGACGTAGACGGGCGGATAGGTGGCGTACCAGGTGGGCAGGAAGGCGATCGTCGGGGTGAAGAAGGTGCCCTGCTCGGCCATGAGGTCCATGGTGCGCTCATCGATATCGAAGCCGTGAATCAGCTGCTCGCAGCCAAAGCGAACGGAATCATAGGCAGCGGCGTGGTTGTTGTAGCAGTGGCTCCACACGGGGATGCCGACCATCTTTGCCTCTTCGACCACGGCCTGGATCTCCTCGGAGCAATAGTGCTGGTCGCGACCGGAATCCCAGCGCCAGATGCCGCCACCGGTAGCCCAGATCTTGATGGCATCGGGGTTCTCGCGCAGGCGACGACGGACGGCCTTGCGCAGATCCCAAGGACCGTCGACCTGATCGCCCCAGGGGTGCGATTCCTTGTTGAGCTCCTGGGTGCAGTGGTGGGAGTCGCCGTGGCCGGCAACGCGGCAGAAGCCAAGGCCGGTGGCCAGAACGCGCGGGCCCTTGAAGACGCCCTTGTCGATACAGTCACGGATCTGGATACCAAAGCGGCCGATTTCGCAGACGGTGGTGAGGCCGTGGGTGAGGCAGTCGTAGGCCTGCTTGACGGCGACAGCCTGCTTCTCGAGGAGCGGCTGCATGACCCAGTCGGTGTCATCGTCGGTCAAGTTGCCCGAGAAGTGCAGGTGGGTGTCGATCAGGCCGGGAAGGACGGTCTTGCCGGCGGCGTCGATGACCTCAACGCCCTCGGGAAGGTCCTGCATGGCGCCGGCGTACTCGATCTTGCCGTTGTCGTCGACGAGAACGAGGGAGTTCTCGACCGGCTCGGCACCGGTACCGTCGATGAGCTTACCGCCAACGATTGCATACTTAGTGGACATGGTTCCTCCTTATGGATCCATATAGTGGGCGAGGCCGTGTTGGGTTAAGGCCTCACAAAGCTACCCAAGTGGCGCCGGGTTCGGTGCGCGGAAGAGAGGGGCCCGCGCACCCGATCCGCCCCGGCTAGGCGTTACTTTTTGCGGGAATTGGTGAAAGCCATGAGGGCCAGGCCAATAGCCAACCAGCCGATCACGATGCTCCACTCCACCATGTTGAGGGAGGCGGGGGAGAACGGAATCACAAGCAGGCCGATGATGATGGCGCAGGCGGCGATAGCGAGGCCGATGCCAAACTTGCCGCCGGGCACCTCGTAGGGACGAGGCAGGTCGGGCTCGGTGAAGCGCATGCGCAGGCAGGCGAGGGCGACCATGCCGCAGGAGAAGATGAAGGCGAGAGCCGACACGTTGGTCAGAGGGATGAGCATGTTCTTGCCCAAAAACGGTCCGACGACGGTGATGACGCCCAGAACGACGCAGGCAAGCTTGGGAGCGCCGGACTTGGGGTCGACCTCGGCGAATTGCTCGGGCAGCTGGCCCTTGCGGCCCATGGCGAGCATGATGCGGCTCGTGGCGCCGTAGAAGGAGTTCATCGGGCCCATGGGTCCAAGCGTGGCGATGACGAGCATGGCCAGGTACAGGAGCATATTGATGCCCTTGAGGCAGGCGAGCGCGGGAACCGGGCTCTTAACAAACTCATGCCAGTCGAGGATGGTGCCGAACGAGTAGATACAGACCATGTAGAAGCCGCCGGCGGCCAGTAGGGCCAAGGAGATGATCTTGCCGAACTTGTTCCAGTTGAGGCCCTCGGCCGCTTCCTCAGCCTGCTGAGGAATGGTGTCGAAGCCGGCGTAGAAGAACGGAGTCAGAACCAGGACCGACACGATGCCGGCAAACAGGCTGGTGCTCTCGGTAGCGGCCTTACCGCCACCAGCGCCGGCGACCTGGGAGAACACGGGCATGGCGTTGCCCGGCGAGCCGGTGAACAGCGAGACGCCCATGGCGAGCAGCATGCCGCAGAGCAGGGCCTTGGTCAGGAAGGCCTGGAGCTTGGCGGCCGAGCTGGCACCGCGGAAGTTGAGGAAGATGACGTAGACTGCAAAGCCGAGCGCGATCAGCGTCGGGAACAGGTAGACGTCGGCCCCCAGGATGGTGTAGAGCTTGACGGCGCGCAGCCACTCAAGGCCGGGCAGGCTGCCGAACATCTCGGACACGAGGGTCGAAATGGCGATGGCCTCCCACGGGCACAGGATGCCGTTGCCCAGGGCCAAAAGCCATCCGGTGATGTAGCTCAGCGTACGGCCAAAGCTACGATCGACGTACTCGACGATGCCGCCCGAGATGGGGATAGCAGCCGTGAGCTCACCGAAAACAGCTCCGACGGGCACGAGGAAGATTGCACCCAAGAGGAATGCGATCATAGCGGGAACGGGACCGCCGCCCACGACCATCCAGTCGCCGACCTGCAGAACCCAACCGGTACCGATGATGGCACCGAAACCGATGGTGAAGAAGTTCCAGAGCGAAAGCGTTTTCTTCATGCCGCCGTTATCCTCGACTGCAACTTCTGCGTTCTTGTCCGCCATTGTTCCCCTCCTTTCCATTTTGACGCCCCTTGACGTCACCCCTTGCGCGGTCCGTTTTGCCGCGCGCTTTTATTCCATGGCTTTAAGATACGGCCTTGGCGCAGCAGCGCCGCTCGCAGCTCGACCGAAGGCAGAACTGCAAAACGAGCGGCACCGTTTTTGGGACGAACGGCGGGAGACGTCATTCGTCTTGGGCGCTTTCATCTTGTCTGCTTTTGAATACCTGTTGCCGTGACGCTTGGCGCGCGGCGCGGTAACGTTCATACTATTTGTCAGGCTTTTGGCGCACATACCCATGTGTCGTGCATCATTTTATGTAGGATAGACAAGTTACACATGAGGCAAGGTGATTCGAATGGCATACGGATACAATGACGGCGACCAACGGCCACAAAGCGTGCGCCTTGCCGGCCGCACCATGCCAACGCCCAGAAGCACCTCCGACAACGGCAACCCGCAGCGCCCCCAAGAGCAGCTCGGGGCTTCTTCGCGGCAACAAAGCCGTACCGTGCAGCAGTCAGACCGCGTGAGTACGAGCACGCGCCAACGCCAGACCGACACATCGCAGCCACGCCGCTACGATCGCCGTACGACCGACTACTACGTCAAGCGCTCCTTTTCGCGACCTCAACGCGATCGCGGCAATTCCGCCCCTCACCCCGCGTCGCACACCACAAGCCACGCGCTTCCGGCCCGCCGCCTACGCCTTGCGCTTTGCTCCATCGCCGCCTGCCTCGTCTTTATTTTTTTGGGATCCTGCATCTCCCACGGATCAGCCGGTCTTGAGCCCACTGCCGAGGACAGGCTGCTTAAAGCTCCCGTCGCGCCCGGTTACTCCTTTGCGTTCTCGACCCCACGCTCGCAATGGCAGGCCGGCGCCATGCCCCACATCTACCAAATTGACCCCGCATGGTCGGAGCTGCCCTATGCCGGTGGCACTATTCGCGAAAACGCCTGCGGTCCCACTTGCCTCACCATGGTCTATATCTTTAAGACCGGCCACACCGATAAGACGCCTGTCGATATATGCGCACTGGCCGAAGCCGGCAACTACGCCCCCACCGGTGCCACCGAGTGGTCGTTTATGACAGGCGGTGCGTGGCAGCTGGGGCTCAACGGAACACAGCTCTATAACGATCGCGAATCGATTACCCAAGCACTTCGCTCGGGTGCGCCCGTCATCGCCGCAGTGCGCCCCGGTACATTTACCAACGTAGGCCACTACATCGTGCTCTACGGCATCGACGATGCCGACCAGATTGGCGTCTACGACCCCAACTCGGCCAGCCGCAGCGCCCGTCGCTGGGGCGTCGTAGAGGTCCTCAACGAAGTCGAAGCCATGTGGGCCTACTACTAGTCATTGGGGACAGACTTAAATGAGTGGTCATTGGGGACGCTCATGTTTGACTAGTCATTTAAGAACGTCCCCAATGACTAGGTGAATAGCAAAAGCCCCGCAGTCGGAGCGGACTGCGGGGCTCATGAAGAGAGGCTAGTTTGTGGGCGCCTTGCCTGGCGCCCACAAGAGAGGCAACAGAGTAGAGACTACTCGTGGATGCGGGTACCGGAGAGGCCGGCCATGGTCTCGGCGGCCTTGTCCAGAGCACCGATGATGCAGGTGCGGCCCTTGCGGGAACGGGCGAACTTGATGGCAGCGCGGACCTTGGGCTCCATGGAACCCTTGCCGAACTGGCCCTCGTCGGCCAGGCGCTCGGCCTCGTCGGCGGTGAGGTCCTCGAGCTCCTCCTGGTTGGGCTTGCCAAAGTTGATGGCGACATGCTCAACGGCAGTCAGCAGGAACAGAACGTCGGCGTCGCAGTCCTCGGCCAGCAGCTCGCCGCCCAGGTCCTTGTCGATGACGGCGGGAACGCCCTTGTAGCAGCCCTTGTTCTCGTAGTCGCGGACGACGGGGATGCCGCCGCCACCGCAGGCGATGACGATGAACTCGTTGTCGAGCAGGTTGAGGATGGAGTCAGCCTCGACGATCTTCTTGGGATCGGGGGAAGCGACGACGCGACGCCAGCCGCGGCCGGAATCCTCGACGAAGACCTTGGAGGGATCCTCGGCCATGAACTCCTTGGCCTGCTCCTCGGTGTAGAAGGGGCCGATCGGCTTGGTCGGGTTCTTGAACGCGGGATCATCCGGGTCGCACTCGATCTGGGTGACGACGGTGGCGGCGTGCCAACGCTTATAGCGCTTGTGCATCTCGCGGCCGATGCCCTGCTGCAGGTGATAACCAATGTAGCCCTGGGACATGGCGCCGCACTCGGGCAGCGGCATCTCGGGGGTACCGATGGCATCGTGGGCAGCGGCGAAAGCGTTCTGGATCATGCCGACCTGCGGGCCGTTGCCGTGGGTGATGATGATCTCGTTGCCCTGCTCGATGAGACCGAGGAGAGCGTGGGCGGTGTTGCTCACGGCCTCGATCTGCTCGACGGGGTTGTTGCCGAGGGCGTTGCCGCCAAGGGCGACGACAATACGATCGGGCTTGCCAAGAGGCTTAGACATTGCTGGAATCCTTTCTGTAAAAGGCCTACAACCCATTAATAACCCGCGTCCGTGCGATACGCGAGTTTATTAAGGTTTATATTCTCTTTATCGCTCATTTTATTCATTTTGAAAATAGCGGAACGGTGAACGGTCGTTTTTATCCGCTCAGCGTACAGAACCCCAGCTCAGGCATATCTACGCCATTTACGTGCAACTTTATTTAAATGCAGCAAGGATTATGTCGGATTATGCAAACTACATCTCTGCTAAACACAAAACAGACAGCGTAAAATCTTACTCGCACTATACGAGATTCTATGCACTTATAAGTCGAGTATGCACCCCTGCAAAAACAAGGGGCTTTTCATCCAGCAAAAGGAATAAAGAAGAGCTCCGAAAAGACGGCAACAGCCAAGTCCCCCATCCATCCCCAAAGTGGCGCGAGGTTTCGCGGCAAAGCCGCGAAACAGCGAAGGGGACGGAATACCCGGCCAACTACGTCCTTCATCCGCCCACACAATCCGAGGACGTAGTCGTAGCAGGATCCGAGGGCTAACCTTCGCGGACACTCCGCAGGACGAAAGAACCCCCGCCGCACGTAGTGCGCAGCGGGGGTTCTTTCATGTCCGAGGACGTCCGCGAAGGTTAGCCCTCGGATCCTGCGGTGGGAGACTTAGGCCTCGTTGTACACCGTCTTGAGCTTCAGCAGGTGCTGATAGCGGTCCATAGCGGCCTGCTCGTTCTCCTTGAAGAGCTCCTCGGCGCGCTCGGGGAAGGAACGCGTCAGCGAAGCGTAACGGGCCTCGTTCATCAGGAACTCCTGATAACCGCCCGCGGGCTCCTTGGAATCGAGCGAGAACTTCTTGCCGGCAGCAGCCTCGGGGTTGAAGCGGAAGAGGTTCCAGTAACCGCACTCGACAGCCTTCTTCATCTCGGCCTGGCAGTTCTGCATGCCGCCCTTCTTGATGGAGTGCATCTCGCAGGGGCTGTAGCCGATGATGAGGGACGGGCCGTCGTAGGCCTCGGCCTCGTGAATGGCCTTGAGGGTCTGAGCCGGGTTGGCGCCCATGGCGACCTGCGCCACGTAGACGTAGCCGTAGCTCATGGCAATCTCGGCCAGAGACTTCTTCTTGGTCACCTTACCGGCAGCGGCGAACTGAGCGACCTGGCCCAGGTTCGAGGCCTTGGAGGCCTGACCACCGGTGTTGGAGTAGACCTCGGTGTCGAAGACGAAGACGTTGACGTTGTGGCCGGAAGCCAGGACGTGGTCCAGGCCACCGAAGCCGATGTCGTAGGCCCAGCCGTCGCCGCCGAAGATCCAGAAGGACTTCTTGGTGAGGTAAGCCTTGTCGGCGAGGATCGCCTTGGAAGCGTCGCAGCCGCACTTCTCGAGCTCGGCAACGTAGGCAGCGGCAGCGGTCTTGGAGGCCTCGGCGTCGTTGACGGAGTCGATCCAAGCCTGGCCGGCGGCCTTGAGCTCATCGGACGGACCATCGGCAGCGATGATGTCCTGGGTAGCGGCGATCAGCTTGTGCTGAACGGCCTCATAGCCAACGGCCATGCCCAGACCGTGCTCGGCATTGTCCTCGAACAGGGAGTTGTTCCACGCCGGGCCGTGACCGTCCTTGTCCTTGCAGTACGGAGCGGTGGCAGCGGGGTTGCCCCAAATGGAGGAGCAGCCGGTGGCGTTGGAAATGAACATGCGGTCGCCGGCGACCTGGGTCACCAGACGTGCATAGGCGGTCTCGGCGCAGCCGGCGCAGGAGCCGGAGAACTCCAGGTAGGGCTGCTTAAACTGGCTGCCCTTGACGTTGGCCGCGATGAGCTCCTTCTTCTCGGAGACGTTCTCGACCATGTAGTCCCAAACGGGCTGCTGGTCCATCTCCTGCTCGGTGGGAACCATCTCGAGGGCGCCCTTGGGGCAGACCTTGACGCAGTTGGTGCAACCCATGCAGTCGAGCGGGGACACAGCCATGGTGAACTTCATGCCCTTGGCCTTGGGGCCCATGGCGTCGAGCGTGCGGGTAGCCTCGGGCGCGGCAGCAGCCTCGTCCTCGGTCATCGCGAACGGACGGATGGTGGCATGCGGGCACACGTAGGCGCACTGGTTGCACTGGATGCACTTGGTCTCGTCCCAGTGGGGAACGACCACGGCGACGCCGCGCTTCTCGTATGCGGAGGCGCCCAGCTCAAACTGGCCGTCGGCGCAATCGACAAAGGCGGAAACAGGCAGGCTGTCGCCGTCCATGCGATCGATGGGCTCGAGCAGGTTCTTGACCTGCTGGGCGATGGCGGACTTGGTCTCCTCGGAGAGCTCGACGGGAGCGGCATCCTCGGCGGTAGCCCAGTCGGCCGGAACCTCGAACTTACGGAAGGCGGTAGCGCCGGCATCGATGGCCTTGTGGTTGGCGTCGACGATAGCCTGGCCCTTCTTCATGTAGGACTTGGTAGCCGCGTCCTTCATGTACTGCAGGGCGTCCTCGGCGGGCAGGACCTTGGCCAGCGCGAAGAAGGCGGACTGGAGCACCGTGTTGGTGCGCTTGCCCATGCCGACCTTGGCGGCCAGGTCGATAGCGTCGATCAGGTAGACGTTGACGTTGTTGTTCGCGATGTAGCGCTTGGCCACGGCGGGCATGTGCTCAGCGAACTCCTCGTCGCTCCACTGGCAGTTGACCAGGAAGGTGCCGCCCGGCTTGACGTCGCGGACCATCTTGAAGCCCTTGACGATGTAGCTGGGGTTGTGGCAGGCGACAAAGTCGGCCTTGGTCACGTAGTACGGCGAACGGATCGGGGAATCACCAAAGCGCAGGTGCGAAACGGTGACGCCGCCGGTCTTCTTGGAGTCGTACTGGAAGTAGGCCTGAACGTACTTGTCGGTGTGATCGCCGATGATCTTGATCGAGTTCTTGTTGGCGCCGACGGTACCGTCGCCACCCAGACCCCAGAACTTGCACTCGATGGTGCCGGGGGCTGCGGTGTTGGGCGCATCCTCGGCCTCGGGCAGGCTCAGGTTGGTCACGTCATCGACAATGCCGATGGTGAACTCGCGCTTGGGCTCGTCCTTCTTAAGCTCCTCGAAGACAGCGAACGCGGACGCGGGAGGCGTGTCCTTGCTGCCCAGGCCGTAACGGCCGCCGACGACCTTGATGCCCGTCTTGCCGGCCTCGTAGAGAGCGGAGACGACGTCCTGGTAGAGCGGCTCACCGATGGAACCCGGCTCCTTGGTGCGGTCCATAACGGCGATCTTCTTGACGGTCTCGGGGAGAACGTCGACGAAGTGCTTGATGGAGAACGGACGGAACAGACGAACCTTGACCAGGCCGACTTTCTCGCCGTGAGCGTTGAGGTAGTCGATGACTTCCTCAAGCACGTCGCAGAAGGAGCCCATGCACACGACGACGCGATCGGCATCGGGAGCGCCGTAGTAGTTGAACAGGCCGTAATCGGTGCCGAGCTTCTCGTTGATCTTCTTCATGTAGCCCTCGACGACGGCGGGAAGCTCGTCGTAGACCTTGTTGCAGGCCTCACGGTTCTGGAAGAAGATATCGCCGTTCTCGTGGCTACCGCGGGTGTGCGGGTGCTCAGGGTTGAGCGCGTGATCGCGGAAAGCCTGGACGGCGTCCATGTCGCACATCTCGGCCAGATCCTTGTAGTCCCACATGGCGACCTTCTGGATCTCGTGGCTGGTGCGGAAGCCGTCGAAGAAGTTAAGGAACGGGGTCTTGCCCTCGATGGCGGCAAGGTGAGCCACCGGCGAGAGGTCCATGACCTCCTGGACGTTGCCCTCGGCGAGCATGGCGAAGCCGGTCTGACGACAAGCCATGACGTCGGAGTGATCGCCAAAAATGTTCAGGGCGTGGGAAGCGACGCAACGCGCGGAGACGTGGAAGACGCCCGGGAGCTGCTCGCCCGCGATCTTGTACATGTTCGGAATCATCAGGAGCAGACCCTGAGAAGCCGTGTAGGTGGTGGTCAGAGCACCGGCACCCAGCGAACCGTGAACGGTACCGGCTGCACCTGCCTCGGACTCCATCTCGACGACCTTGACCGGGGTGCCGAAGATGTTCTTGCGACCCTGGGCCGCCCACTGGTCGACATGGTCGGCCATCGGGCTGGACGGCGTAATGGGATAGATTCCCGCTACCTCGGTGTACGCATACGAAACATATGCGGCCGCCTCGTTGCCGTCCATAGACTTAAACTTACGCGCCATATACCCCTCTCCTCTCATATAGGTATACAGGCCCCGGCGATCGCCGGGATGTTGGCGTGATGGGATTTACGCTGTTGCTTCCAATCATCTGGCAGGCAGGCTCAGCAGCAGGTACATGGCGTGGAGAGAAGACATGCCGAGGCGAGGGGCAGCTGATGCGCCCTACAGGCCCGACCGCCCGTCTTGCACATGACCGAGCGCCGCAAAGGCCGCATGCCGGATGCTCCCGGGCACGCCCCGGCGATGGGAAGCGCCCGCAACGAAAATCCGCATGCGGGCTTATTGTACCCCGCCGCCAAGCCATATTTCGGCAAATATAGGCGGGCGGTAAAGGTTTACCTTAGGTGACTACCGAGAGCAAAATGATCCCTTGGGGACGGAGGAAAACGGATCACCGAAGAGGTGTTCGACCCCGGTGATCCGTTTTCCTCCGTCCCCAAGGGATCATTTGGCAGGACTGGCTAGAGGGCGCCGAGCAGGATGGCGTAGGTGGTGGATTCGCCGAGTTTGAGCTCGTCACCGGGGCTGAGCCGGGCGGAGCGGCCGGGCTCTACTTGAATACACACGCTCGTGGCCCCGTTTACCACCACGGTGCCGTTCGTGGACGACAGGTCCTCGACAAACCATGTGCCAGAATCGTCGCACCAGATATGGGCATGGCGGGCCGAGACGTCGTCGGTGATGCCGCCCTCCCCCGTTGCCAGCGCGCCGATCTCAACGCCTTCCTCACTCGGCTGAATCCAGCGCGGGACGCTCACCACGTAGCCGTTTTGCACGCACAGCAGTCCCAGCGGATGCGCCGGCGCGACCTCGTGCTCGCCCGCGACCGAAGATGTGCTCAGCGAGCGCGGCGTCGACGTGTCGCCGCCACGGGTCGCATGAGCGCGGCGACTCGCCCGACTTGGAACTAAGGCGGGCGTGAGAGCAAACGGCATAGGGAACGAATCTTGCGGATGTACTCCTCGACGTCAGGCAGGTAAGCCCCACGAAGTCACCGGGGAGGCCCAAGCGGCCCGGCACCACTTCCAGATTCTGACCAGGGCGAGTCGTTCGCCGGTGGCTGAAGGCTCGCTCCCACCCAAAAGGGGAGATTCGCGTTGTTCCCCAATCGCTCTCGCATCTTTCATTTTGCTCGAGGTGGGCTATAAAAACTTTCCTGGTGAAAGGCGGCGATTGGTTTCCTTTCTTTCTAGAGGAGCGCGCCTGTAATCTGTTTTCATCCTAAATCAAGTTAAGATCGGACCTTCCAGAGGCAAGTCGACTCAAACTGCGAGGCTCCATGTTGGAATAAAGAGCGCTGTCGAAGTGCCAACAACACAAAGCTTGCCAGTCTCAAATAGAACCTTTTGGGAGTCCGATTGGGCCGCACACCGAATCCCCGCTGGTGGTTTTTTATAGCTGCGCAACAATAAACAAGGTTAGTGCCAGTCCAGCATGAAATTGAGGAACGTATGCATTTTTTCTCAGTAAGTGATCGTCGTTACTGCTTCGATGAGGTCACTCGCAATTGCTTTCAGGTTGACCAAGCATCAGAAGATGCGCTTCGCATATTTGAAGCATCGGGAAGAACGGTCAACTCGAAGTTGCTAACAAAGTCACTTGCTGCGAAAGGCTACGACCAAACGACCATAGCAGAACTTGAAGACGACATTGATGAGTATCAACGATTGTCTGAGCGGACTTTCTTAACAAAAGACACGCCTCGAAAACTTAGATCCATCGAACTCCACGTTTCACATGCATGCAACCTTGGTTGTAGTTACTGTTTTGCCGGTAAAGGAGATTATGGAACGTCTCCTCTGCTGATGACAGACGAGATAGCCTTCAAGGCGGTCGACTACCTCGTCGCAAGTTCATCGGAAAACGAAACGCTTGCGATCGTCTTTTTTGGTGGGGAACCCATGATTAACGAGCCGCTGATATGGAAAACGGTCGACTATTCAAAAAGAATATACCCCAATAGAAACTTTACCTATTCTATTACGACCAACGGAACGCTTTTGAATGACACTGCTGTGAATTCTTTCAAGGAGCACGGGTTTTCTGTTCTGATTAGTCTCGATGGTACAGGATGCAAGCACGATGCATCGCGCCCGTACAAGACGGGAGGCGGCTCTTTCTCCGATATCGACAAAAACGTTCGTCGTTTTTCCGAGTCGTTCCCCTTCGGCGCAAGAGCGACCTTAACAAATAATAACTGTAACCTTGTTGAAGACTATCTTCAGTTTAAAGAGATGGGCTTCAGAAGGATTTACTTCTCGCCCGTGAGCTCATTCGATGAGAATATCAAACTCGACGAACACTCATTAAACAAAATCAGGGCGGGCCTAATAGATTTGGCGGATCAATATCTCAAACAGATTGATCAAGGGGAAAAGCCCTTGTTTAGAACATTGAAAACTGCAGTTGATTTGATTATGAGCAACAGGATCGCCTTTGTCGGATGCGGGGCTGGCAGGCGTTTTATTTCCGTGACTCCCGAAGGGGACGTATACCCCTGTCACAGGTTTGTCGGGATGATGCGATTCAAAATGGGCAACATCGTCACCGGAATTGACGAAACTAGGTATATTGAAAACTGGAGTCAGGGTGTCGAAAAAAGAATTGACTGTACGGACTGTTGGGCTCGGTCTTTCTGTGGTGGGGGCTGTAGCTGGGAGGCTGCAGACGAGCACGGCTACTTGCCCAAGAGTCTACACCCTGCATCATGTGAATATAGAAAAATGTGCTACGAGATGGCTTTTGACCTTATTTCCCGCCACTCATCTTCGCAGGAGAAAAATCAACGAGAAGCTACTGTATCGGAATAAGCGGTTCAGCGCATTGCTGTCACCATTGTGGAGGTGTTCGTTCTTCTGATTACCGTCTGTGAAGCTTATTGCTACGTTCGCCGAAACCATTCTAGAAATATGGTGAACTAGACATCTTGGTTTGTTATACACAATATTGAGGTTTTTCTGCACTCAAAGGGAGGTAGTCGTGAAGCATATTCATCCGATTAATCCAGGAAGTGGCGACGAGGCAGGCGTGAAGCCGATGTCTTTTGACTGCCTCTTGGGCATTACTGACATCTGTACTGTTTATGATAAAGCAGATGGCTGTGGTGCATACGATTACTGCGACTATGACATGGATGGCGGCAGCATCTGCGTTGTAGATCACTGTGGCATTGATCAAACGTAGTCTCTAATTGGATTAAGGTGAGGAGCTGTTATGAAGCATATCCATCCTGTTGGTTCAAATGAACATCCTCCCGTTGAGCCTTGTTGTCTTGGAGTTGATATATGCAATTTTTACGACATCGCCGAGTGCCCTGTTGCGGATTGGTGCTATGTCGATAAAGAATCAAGCTGTGTTTTGCCAGCAGATTGGTGCGATCCAGTTGACGAGTAGTTTTGTGACTAGGAACTATTTGGTCCAATTCAGAATAAGATGGGAACAAATACCAAAATCTCGTGTCTGGGAGGAGTTATGCCATTATTGCAAGGTCTCGTTGGATTAGCCTTTATATTTGCGTTATATCTGGCACCTTTTTTAATTCTATTCTTCATTATCCGACTCTTTCTTCGGAGAAAATAGGAGTGTCACGCAAACATTAGCGTAGCTTTCTTCCAATATGAGCCGAGCATTGGCAAGTGGAATAAGAAGCCCGACCGTTCGCCACATGAAAGTGATCGGACGGGCTTCTCTATTTAACCCGGGCCGCCACCCATAGCGGCTTTCCAAGCGTATTCTCAGTGCAAAGCAATCGTCAGTTTAATCCTATGCGCTGATACCGCATTTCATTTGTTCGGCTCGAATTCTACGGCCTGGCAACCCTCGCACTCTCCGGCAAATGGATTGAACGCGAAGGCAGAGATGATGTGTGCGTGGACATCGAGGCTGCTGTAGGCAACATACTGGGACATGGACCCCCGCTGCGCGTGGTATGCGGCCCGGCATATTCATTGCCGTCCAACCCCGTGTAGTTGCAGCAAAGGGTGGAACCTCAATGCTCAGCTCATGTTGTCCGTGGGACACGAGAATCGTAAGTACACTTTGGTGCGATTCTCACGCTGATACTGAGCCACCTGGAATAAGATACGTCGCGACAACACTTCGCTTCACCTCTGTCTCGACAAGATGACGTAGACTAAAGTTTCCTTTAGTAAGAGAACGAGAACTATATCTGAAAGCGTTGCGATGGCGTGAAGGCACCGAGTCCGAACCGCCTGAATGCTACGTGCATCTGCATCGCCTTTTTGTTATCTCTGCCAGTTGGGTAGCACTACACTTGTCATCATTTACCCTGGTACATGCTGCCTAAATCCACTACCCCTTCTACCGCGCCGACCATCTCGTCATCGTGAGAGACAACGATGATCAGCTGGCTTTGCTTGTTGCGCTTAACATAGGCCGCAAGCTCGGCGCGGCTTACAGCGTCTAACCCAGTCGTGGGCTCGTCGAGTACCAAAACTGACGACTTGCGTGAAATCGCCGACCATAAGTACACTCGGCGCAGCTCACCGCCCGAAAGCGCGGAGCAACGTTTCCCGAGCAACTCCTTCACGCTGTTTTCCAGCGAAAGTAGGCCATCTACACCCCGGTGATAGGAAGAAAAGGGCGTGTCGAAATACTCTAACAGCTCTTTCACCGTTTCGTCCGGCGCGAAGCACGACTGTGGGCAGCACGATATCTCTCTCGCACGTATGTAATCCAAGTCGCATTCTTCGATTGGCACGCCGTTGTATTTTACTTTGCCTTTCGATGAGTATAGCCCGAGCATCAAGTAAAGAAGTGACGTCTTGCCTCTTCCGTTTTCCCCAACTATGCAATATGTACCAGGACCGGAAAACTTGAAAGAAAACCCGCCGAGGACCTCTCGGACAGATCCGTCTGGAAGGGCAACCGAGAATTCCAAATCAGATACCGAAATGTCATTTATTTCATCGAGTTTAGCTAAATCGGTCCGATTCCACCCCGATCTCTCCTTTTCTCTCGTCGCGATAGCCGTCCTATCCCATGATGCTTTGGCATCTTGATAGGATTTGAACAATGACATCATACTTTTCAAAGTCTTAAAGAGAACCGCGAAGTATGTACCGATGATAGTGTACTCGCCTATTGACATAGTTCCGTTAATGATTCGTACTCCGGAAACAACAAGTATCACCGCTTGAAACAACGCTGCGAAAAGACCATCGAGCGATGTCAGAGAATATGATAGCTTTCCGGAGCGCAAAACTTTGGGAAAATAGCTCTTAAACCCAGCGTCGAGCGCTTGTTCGCTCTTGCCGTACGAAGATGTCAGTTGAATGTTGAGAATCTGATTAAGCTGCGATGCAATTGCGGCGTAAAAGGCGCTGTCCGCCTCTTTCTTCTCATACGTGACCCTATACAAAAGTTTCCTCAACCCAGTAATTACACAGAAATACACGATGAGGAGAATGATGGAAAACACCGCGAGAGTTGAATCAATTGACCATATGATAAGCAATACGATGGGAATGGCTACAATGGACAGCGGCGCACTGATAAAATTCGCCAAAACGAAGGATGAGACCACGCTGGAGTCGGAAATAATCCGTTGCGTTGTATAGGCTGGATCGATGGTCCGACTCACCAAGTAATCGTCTCTTTCAAAACGCAAGACGGCCTCCCTGAGAAGATCAAAGGAAAGTCTCGTGGTTATGCGAATGGAAAGTGTTCCTGCAAAATAAGTAAAGAGGGTGGAGAAAACTCCTATTGACGCAACCAGGAGCGCGAAGAGTACGGCGTCTCTTTCGCTGCGGTTACCGAGAAGAAAATCTAAGAATTTCCCGTTCACGTATGGCATGGCATAGGAGAGAGCGGTTCCAATCACCGTGATAGCAATGAAGACGAAAGCCCCTTTTGCTCTGATGAACCTCGAGAGAACGCATCGAATCAAGGAAGGCCCCAATCTACCCGCCACAAAACATCAATCACTGATACCTTACACCTCAACACAACAGGAGCGAAGATTTGCCAATGAGACTGCTTTAAGATTGCCTTGGGCCAATACGATCTCAAGCTCTTCCTACAAGAGAGTCGGAATCGGACATCTCCTCCGACGAACCTGGCAATCGGGCGGTTGAAATATCTTTTTCAACCGCCCGATTGCCACAATAGATTTGAGCATCCGCCCACAAACGTCCGCGTTTTATACCCATCAAATCCTTTGCCTTTTGTCGTCTAGACTAGAAAAATCGCTCGAAATAACGCAACCGGCCTGCTCGCTTGAAGAAACCTAAGCCCGTAACGTAGATGTGCAAACTTCCGAAACGCCTTGCGCGGCATAGTGCGTATAAACTTCGTCAACCGCCTCAGAAATATCTGAGTATCGCGCCGGGTCAAAAGCATACGATGTCGCAGCTATACCCTGCACCCATTCGGAACGCGGATTAATTGAATAGCCACACAGCATCATCATACATGCATCTAGACCTGATTTCCCAAGTATCCGACGTATTGATGAGAGCATCGCGGGTCGCCCCTGCACCATCGTCGTCACCCCTATTAGCAGTATTTACCGTTTTTCTCTAAATGCGTATCGCCACCCTTAAGAATACGAAGTGTTTTATCCAGACCCGATTGTCCTCCATCTCAAACGAAGGGATAAGGAATCTCATCCGGAATCGGCAGTAACGGAGGATTCACAACGACAAGCGAAAAACATGAGTCATCTCTCAGAGGGGAGTAAAGGCTCCCCTCAAGCACCCCAGTTTCGTCATCCAAAGAGTTGATGGCAGTGTTTTTCTTACAAAGGTCGACAACAAAAGGGTTGATTTCTACAGATGTTACATCCATGCCACAGTTGGTAAGTATCAGGCCCTGTATTCTGGGGCCAGAACACAAATCGAGAGCCTTCCGTGCGCTCTGCGGTGTAAGGCGCCAATCTCAGCAAATCTGTCCCACAATACTGCGCTGAAGAACAAGACGGAACCCCTGAGCCAAACTCCCCTATACCTTATTAAGGCTAAGACAGGCAAGTTCACGCACCCGGCATATTCCAGAATAACATCCTATTGTTTTAGATGCTCTACAAGCATGAACAGCCGCGAATCGGAAAGATCTTCTAGTTTCGCCCCGACTGACCGCCAAGGGCCAAAATGGCCCCTCCATCCCTGGGCGACCGGCTCTGGTGCGCCAAGGAGTGTCCCCAAGTGCCGGCAGAAAAGGAACGTCCCTATCTGCCGGCTAGAAGGCACCGAAGAGAATGGCGTAGGTAGTGGATTCGCCGAGCTTGAGCTCGTCGCCGGGATTGAGTTGGGCGGAACGGCCGGGCTCGACCTGAATGCAGACGCGCGTGGCCCCGTTTACCACCACGGTTCCGTTGGTGGACGACAAGTCCTCGACGTGCCAGATATTTTGAGCATCGCACCAGATATGGGCATGGCGGGCCGAGACATCGTCGCCGACGTCGGTAATATCGCCCTCACCAGTGGCCAGCGCGCCAATCTCAACACCCTGCTCACTCGGCTGAATCCAGCGCGGGGCGCTCACGACAAAACTGTTTTGTATGCGCAGCAAGCCCAAGGGGTGCGCCGGGGCGGGTTCGCGTTCGCCCGCGGTCATCGACATGCCAAGCGAACGAGGCGTGGATGTGCCTCCGCCACAGGTCGCGTGCGCGTAGTCGATGGCATAGTTCACCGAGGACCGCACATCCGCCGAACAACCGACGGCGACAAACAGCACCAGCACGGCCTCGGCGCGCTCGGCGGGCATGAGTTCTGCCGCCTGGGACAGGCGATCGAGCGCGTTGCGATAGAGATTCGTGTCCTGGTGACACTCTTCGAGCGCGCGTACCATCGGTTCACCTGCAGGACCGCACACCATATTGATCACAGCCGTGGAGTCCATGGGGTTGCGCTGGCGCAAGGCCAGTTGCGACATAATACGCGCAGCCGATGTACCGTATTCGGCAAAGTAGCGCTGCTGAAGCGTGCCGACCGGTGCGCGAACGATAAAGCGGGAAACCCAAGAGCGATCGGCGGCTCGGCTCTGCGGGCTGCGGCCGTCGGCGAGCGGACGGGACGAAAGCACCAAGCCGCACAGCTCGATATGGCTCAGATGCGCCGCGCGCTTAAAGATGTCAAACATGGCCCCGCATGGGGTGAGCTCAACTTGAGATGCCATGACCTAGGCCTCCTTGGTCGTAGAAATAGAATCGGACGATACTTCGACAGGTCCGCCAAAAGTACGGGCAGCTGCGGCTCCACCGGCAAGCGGAGTCGCCATCTGGGCTTTTGTGCGCCGCGGTGCCGAAACGGGAAGCTCAAAGGCAAAGCCCATCGCAAGTAAAAACCACGTAAGCGTATAGGTTGCAACCAGAGCGGCAACAAGGCCGCCCATCACGGCGCGTTGGGAAAATACGCTACATGCAGCCACAACCAGCACCGGAGCCTCGCAGGCAGAAAGCGCAAGCACACCCTGCAGGAACCCCGAGCGCCGATCGCGCGCAAGTGCCCCCGCGGCAACGCCGGCCATGCCTGGTAGCGCCAACGCCAGTGCGGCAATAATACCCGGTAGTGGCCCAGACCACACGAGCGATCCCAAAGTCGCCGTCACGCGAGCGCCCGACGCCAGCAGCGCGGCCGAAACCACGACCACAGCCCAAACCACGCCACAGACGACCGCCGCGCCGACCATCAGCGCGCGACGAACCGCGCGGCCGGACGCATCCATGGGGCACGGCGTGAGCGGCTCGCCGCGGAGCGAACGACCGACATTTTGTGCATAGTGGTCACAAAACGCCGAGAGCGCCGCCTCGACCGCCGCCGGCTCGGGACGATCTTTTTGATGGCTGGACAGACAGGCCATCACCACGTCGAACAGCTGGGCATCGACAAACGCCAGCGCATCGCGTAGCTCCTCGGAATCCGGCTCAAGCCCCAACTGCTGGGCCTGCTCAGCCGCGGCGAGCGCCACATCGGGCTCACGACGAAGCAGCTGAGTCAAATCGCAACCGGGCGCATGGGCACCAATGGGATAGTCGGGCAGCGTGTCCATCTTAAGACGGTAGGGGCTGGCGATGTCGCGCGTCTTTTTGCGCGAACCCGAGGCACCCGAAGTACTCGGCGCGGCTTCGTATGGCGCGACGCCGGCAATGAGCTCGTAAACCGTGCTTGCCGCGGCGTATACGTCAATCGCCGGCGACATACGCAAAGCGCGCAGGTCGGGAATATCGTCGGTGAGCATCTCGGGCGGGGCATAGGCAACCGTCGCGCGACGCAGCGTGGCATAGCGCTCCGTAAACGACGCCTTGCCGCCGGTACCGGCCACGGCCGACGCAGGCTCGAGCGCCAGCGACGAGCCAAAGTCGATCAGGCACAGGTCAAAGGTGCCCTCGGCAAGCTGCCGGTCAAGCGGTAGACGCGCCGTACGCACCATAATATTAGCGGGCGAGATATCGCGATGGACAAAGCCCTCACCCACCAGGCTCATACGGCAGAGCAGATCGAACAGGTCGCGACCCAGACGCGCCGCCACAAGCGGCGACAGGCGTCCGGCATCGTCCACGGCGAGTCGCGAACGCAAGCGGGCAAGTGTCTCGCCCTCGACCCATTCCATGACAATTGCAGGCACACCGTCGACCTCGCCCCAGCCATAGAGGCGGGGAAAGCCCTTAAGGCCCGAAAGGGCGCGATGGCATTCGTATTCCTCGCGAAACGCCGCCTTGAACTTGGCGACCAGCGCCTCGTGAGCGGCATCGTCGTCGAACTCATCGCGCGTCGGCAAGATGAGCTGCTTGAGTGCCACTGCCTCGCCTTGGGCGTTGACGGCACGCGTCACGCGGCCGATACCGCCACGGCGCATGGTGGCATCGTCGGCAAACAGCATCGTAAAACGACGCAGATAGGTAGGCAGTTCGTCCTGACCGAGCGCAATGGCCGGCTCAAACCCGTCGACACGCGCCAGGCGCAGGCCGACCATGGGATCGCGACCGAGCGATTGTGGTGTGGTAGATGCAAGATCGGTCATCATAGGGCAAGCGCCGCCACGTTATTGTTGAAGTTACCGAGCGCGACGTCATCATCGCCGTAATGGCCGACCCATTGACATAGGTTGGTGTAACAGCCCCACAGATTGGCATACTGCTGATACCACTTTGACCGGGGCGAGAATGTCTGACGACCGAACTCGGCTCGAATGACAAACATCTCCCCGACCAGACTGTCGCACGGTCTGGGATCTCCCGTAGAGTTATAGGTCGAGACCACGTCATTGGCACGAGAAACATAGCCGTCGAGCATGTTGTACTTGGTCACAAGCCAGCTGTGAATGCTCTCTTCTTCAGCAGCGGAAAGGCCACCGGAGTTTGCATCGTTGTCAGTGTTGCCGCCCGTCGAACCGCCGTTTCCAGACCCTCCGGTAGAGGAACCCGACCCAGAGCCGCCGCCCGAACTCGACGAATCCGAGCCGGAGCCAGAAGTATCCGAGCTACCGGGCTTTCCGGACTGCTGGGCGTCCTGCTCCTTCTGCTGCTCGACCTTATTCACCGTTGCCGCCACGCTATTGTTGGACAACCGATCGATGATCTTGGTGTTGGCGAGCACGATGGTTTTGCCATTGGCAAGCGTGACTTCGTTGTCCGGGGCCTCGGCGCCGTCCGCATCGTCGGTGCCAAACACAATATGCCCGACCACACTTGCCCAAGCATATCCAGTCGTGGTGCCCAGATCGCTTTTGACCTCATGCCCCACGCGCGGTTCGCGTGCGGCATGCGCCTGCATCATGGACGGCACGGTCATGCCATAGGCAGAAACGCCAGCTATGACCAGCACCAGCGAGCACGACAGCAGCACGTACGCCCGCGGCGCCAAGCCCAGTCGGCGTCGCATGCGCACCGCGGCGCCGCGCTTTGTCTGATTGCCACCGGGCCGCATGCGTTCTCCTCCAACAAAAACACGCCGCTCGGGAGCGGCGCATTCATTCGAATCCATATTTGAGTGTATCAGCGAACCAAAAAGGTTGCGCAACGAATGGACAAATAAAGGATGCGAGCGGAAGCATCCATGCGATAAGCGGATACGAAGTACCTTTGTTGCACAACAAACTCACAGTCGCACGGGGAAATTATGACTACCCCGTGCATCGCGAGGAAAACATACGGCAGGAGAAGGCTCGCCACCTAAATCGCGCGGCGGGCCTCGATGGCGCGGCCAAGCGTAAGCTCGTCGGCATACTCCAGGTCGCCGCCCACGGGAAGGCCGCTTGCCAGACGCGACACCTCGACGCCCAACGGCTTGATGGTGCGAGCAAGGTAGCTCGCCGTGGTCTCGCCCTCAATGTTGGGGTTGGTGGCGATAATGACCTCGTGGATGTCCTCGTGGCCCAGGCGCGCCAGCAGCTCGCGGATATGCAGCTGCTCGGGACCGATCTTGTCCATGGGGCTGATCACGCCGCCCAGCACATGGTACAGGCCATGGTAGCTGCCCGTGCGCTCAATCGCCTGAACGTCGCGCGGCTCGCCCACCACGCAAATGCGAGTGGTATCGCGCATCGGGTCCTGGCAGATGGAGCACTCGTCGGCCGTGGCGTAGTTAAAGCAACGGCTGCAAAAGTGGACCTCCTGCTTGACCTCCAGGATGGCCTCGGCCAGGCGTCGGGCCTCCTCGGCATCGGCCTCGAGCAGGTAATAGGCGATGCGCTGAGCCGACTTGGGACCAATGCCCGGCAGACGACCCAGCTCATCGAGCAGTTTTTGCAGACTGTGATTCGCACTCATATATATGCGCGTCTTAGAACGGCATGCCCGGGATGTTGAGGCCGCCGGTGATGGCGCCCATCTGCTTGTTGGCGAGCTCGTTGACGCCGCGGACGGCCTCGTTGACAGCAGCCATGATCATGTCCTGCAGCATATCGACGTCCTCGGGATCGAGGGCATCGGGATCGATGGTGAGGTTGACGAGCTCCATCTCGCCGTTAACGGTCACCTTGACCATACCGCCGCCGGCAGAGGCGTCGACGGTCTGGGACTTGAGGTTCTCCTGCGCGGCGGCAAGCTGCTCCTGCATCTTGCGGGCCTGCTTCATCATCTGCTGCATGTTCATACCGGCCATAATGGCTCCTTTACGTGCGGCCGCACGCCAAGCTGCAAGGGCAGCCGGAGCGCGGCGGGACTTTCAAACTCAAAAATCGTACCACGGCGCGGGGCAAGCAAGCGGGGCGAACACGCTCCCTCAGTCGATATACATGTCCTGAGTGCAGACCGCACCCAATGATTATGCAAAGTTGCATAATTCGCATCTGCATAAGATTGAAAGCTAAATCTTGTAGAGCCGGAATCCGACATTTAATGCGTACCACTAAATGGCTAAATGCCGAGCCACCACTCGAGGTGGCGCTCATGACGGTGGGGTATAATTTGATTGCCATAGATAGCAATTTGGAGGTACCCCATGAATGCCCCCGACGCGCTCCAAAACATCCGCTCAAAACACCCCGCTGCATATTTTGTTCTCTATCTCTTTGTCGGCTGGGCATTGTTGGTTGCCATCACCCATGCTATATCCTTTGGAGCAGAACTGCTAATAGCCAGCTCGGGCCAGCCCGTCGTCAAATGGGAAGCGACCGATGAGTGCACCGACGGAACCCGAACCGTTTACTACAACAGCCCATCCCTCTACCAAGAGTTCAAGGTCAAGATAAAGAACTCCAAGATTGTCGATGCCGAACTAGGCGTTTTCTCGACAATCGGAGCAACCGTCAGCGCCGAGCAAGTCGAGTACACGGACAGCCATGCAACGTATCGTATCGACCTCAGCATCCTAGGCCGACCGTCACGTACCTGTCTACTCGAATGCGATATACGCGGCACCACATTACACATGTCCGAAATACAGATGCGCCCGGACAAAGAGTTCTCTTCTTGAGCAGTATGCCCGCCCGCGCAGCTACTCCACCGGCTTGAAGATGGTGGCCTGGCCGAAGACGCTGCGGATGAGGGCTTTGGCCTCGTCCTCGGTCTGCGGGATGCTCGGGGCTGCGCCCTGATGGCCGAAGGGGCTGCCCGCGCCTGGGTTGGACTCCCAGGGAGCCGCAGGAGCGTCCTCCTCTTTGGGGGCAGTTGCAGCGGGCTTGGGCGCGGACGCCGCACCCGGCACGTCGAACGGGGGCAGATCGTCCCCGCCGGCATCGGCAGCAAAACCGCCGACCATGGCATCGTCGTAGGGCACCTGCTCGGATTCCCACGGCGCAGACGACGCGGCAGGCTGAGCCTTGGGAGCGGACGAGCGCTCGGGCGCGCGGGGCGCGGGCTCGGTCGGGAGCTTGCCCGTGGCAGGAGCGCCAGCAGGGTTGTCGGAGCGCAGCCAGGGGGCCTTAGCCGGGTCGGATGACTTAGGCGCAGGCGCGGCAGCGGGCTTGGGCGCGGGAGCCGGAGCAGCAGGTTTGGGCGTGGCGGGCTTAGGAGCCGACGGGGTCGGTGCCATCACCGGCGTCGCTTGCTGCTGCGGCGCGCTGGCGCTCGAGGATACAGGGGCCGCCGAGGACACGGGTTGCGGGTCCGCATATGCCGCAGCCCGTGCAGATGGAGAATGCTCCTCATGTTGAGGAGCCGGCGTGCCACCTCCATCCAGGACGTAGTCGACGGTGCGACGACCGAAGACCGCGCAGACCGTCGGCAGGACCACCGATTGCGTGTCAGCGCGGCCGAGCATCTTGATAGCAAAGGTCGAGCCCGCAGGGAACGAGACGGTGAGCTTGGAGCCGTCGTCGGCCGTGGCGCGGGCGTTGAGCAGCAGGCCTGCATAGGAAGCCTGACGAGCCTTGACGCGCTCGACGACCTCGGCCCATTTGCGCTGGAGCTCGCCGGCGTCCTCGACCGCGGGGGTCTCGGCAGCACCGGCGGCGGCAACCTGGGCGGCGTTGTTGGGCTTGGACACCGGCACGGTCGATGCGGCAGGCGCGGGAGCCGGAGTCGCAACGGGTTGAGGTGCAGGCGTTACAGGTTTGGGCGCGGGAGCTGGAGCCGCGGACTTGGGCGCAGGCTGGGCAGCCGGAACAGCAGCTCCGCGGTCCCAAGGCATGCCACCCTGATGCGCGGGCGCAGCAGCGGGGGCGGCGGTCGCCGCAGGAGTAGCAGCTCGGGCACCCGAGATCAGCGTCGGCTGCTGGACAGCGGGTGCGGATGCAGCAGGCGTACTCGCTTGGGCAGCAGCCACGCTCGCCGGAACGGCGGCGTTGGCAACCATGGCCTCCAAGCGAACCACGCGCTCGGCCAAAGCCTCAATCGTTAAATCGGTCTCGGGACGCGCCAGGCGGGTACAGGCGATCTCGAGCACCAGGCGCACGTCGCTCGCACCCCTCATCTCCAGCGCGGCATCGTCGAGCACCGTCAGCACGCGAGCCAAACGATCGGCAGGATGCTCGCCAAAGGCAGCGGCCTCGGCAGCAAGCGCCTCGGCCTGCTCGGAGCCGCCCTCAAACAGCTCGGCGCGAGCACCGGCAACGCAGGCAACGTACACGTCGCGTACGTGCGCCACCAGGTCGCGCGTCAGTTCCAGCAGATCGTTACCTTCCTCGACCTGCGCGCGAATAAGCCCATAGAGCTCGGCGACATCACGCTCGGCAATGGCGCGGGCAAACTCGCCCAGGATCTGGTCCGAAACCTCGCCCAAAAGCGAGCGGGCGTCGTCCGCATGCACAGAACCGTTGCCAAAGACGCTCAGTTGTTCCAGCGTGGACAACGCGTCGCGCATGCCGCCCTTGGCATGGCGCGCCACGATGGCCAGCGCCTCGTCGTCGTAATCGAAGCCCTCCTGCTCGCACACGTATGCCAGGCGATGCTCAATATCCTCGTTGCCGATGCGATGGAAATCGAAACGCTGGCAGCGCGAGAGGATGGTCTCCAGAATCTTTTGCGGGTCGGTGGTGCACAGCACAAAGATCACGTGCGCCGGCGGCTCCTCAAGCGTCTTGAGCAGCGCGTTGAACGCCGCCGTCGTGAGCATGTGGACCTCGTCGATGATATAGATCTTGTACTTGCCGCGCACCGGGGCAAAGTTGACGGAGTTGATGATCTCCTCGCGCACGTTGTCCACGCCGGTACGGCTTGCGGCATCGAGCTCGTAGACATCCGGGTGGTTGCCCTCGGCGATGAGCTCGCACTCCTCGCAAGTACCGTCGGGCATGCAGCCGCTTGCACCCTCGGCGCGTGCCGCCTCGGCATTGCGGCACAGCAGCGCCTTGGCCAGAATGCGCGCCATGGTGGTCTTGCCCGTGCCGCGCGGTCCGCAGAACAGGTAGGCGTGGGACAGGCGCCCCTCGGTGATGGCGTGCTCGAGCGTCGAGACGATATGCTGCTGGCCCACCACGGAGTCAAAGGTGAGCGGGCGATACTTTCGGTACAACGATTCCATGGGTGCTCCCCCGGGTATACTGAGTCTTGTTGCCGCGGCGGCCATGCGGTCGCACGGCATACTGCATTCCATAATAACCCGTACGGCGAGCCCGCCGCGATAGGAGTCCAAAGAGCATGGCAGACGCAGAGAGCAACCTCGTTCCCTCCGAAGCAGCCGACCAGGTCGAGGTCGCGCTCGAGGAGCAGGCCGCAGCCGACGACGGCATCCTGTACCTCAACGAGTACCAGTACGAAAACGACCTGGTCACCGACTTCGCCCGCCTGGTCGCCTCGCCCAGGCGTCGCGGCTCGCTGTATGTCGCCGCGGCAATTGCCGCGCTCATCGGCATCGGCATGCTGGTGGCCGGCGGCAACTGGATCAAGTTTGGCGTCGTCCTGATCGTATTCGGCGCCTTTTTGGCCTGGTGGAGCAAAAACCTGCACCACACCCTCGCCCGCGACTTTATCGACGCCGTCGAGGCCGACGAGTCCATGGGTGGCCGCTATCGCCGCGTCGCCGCCAACGAGGACGGCCTGATGGTTTGGGGCAAGAGCGGCAAGTCGCAGTTCTTCCCGTTTGAAAAGCTCGACCACGTGCTCGACGGCGAGCGCATCTTTGTGGCCATGTTCGCCGACCAGGGCGTGACGATCCCTAAGGACACCTTTGTCCGCGGCGATGCCGAGCAGTTCGGTCCCTTCCTCAAGGCGCGCATCAACAAAAAACTCCGCATCGAGACCAAGAAGAAGAAAATGAAGGCCGAGAAGGCCGCTGCCGAAGCCAAACAGGGCGACAAGCCCCAGGAGACCAAGCGCAAGCAGAAGAAGAACAAGAAGAAGCGCTAAGGCCAAGCCAGACAGGCAACCTCGCATCCCGCTATCCTCCCCATGCACCCGAGCGTGCTACACTAGCAGCATCTATGCCACCGCGAACGGCTCGGCTCCGCGCCCGCCACTCGCAAACGAACTTTAAACGCACGAGGGTTGGCCATGCCGCTTTTCTCGCAACATACCGCCCGGTTCTCGCCGGACGTTCCTTTGGAGGGCACCAGCTCTCGCGAACTGCTCAAGCGGTACCAGCCGCTCGAGACACTTGCGACCGGCGGTTTTGGCTCCATCGAGATCTGCCGCGACACGCACCTGCGCCGCCGCGTCGCCATTAAGCGCATCCCCCTTATCAACGGTGCCGGCATGCCCGCCAGCGACATCATGGATGTCCTGCGCGAGGCGCACACCGCCGCCATGCTTCAACATCCCAATATCGTGCAGGTCATCGACTTTACGCACGACACAGCCTATGCCTACCTGGTTATGGAATATGTCGATGGCATGTCGCTGGCCGAGTTTTTGCATCGCGTGGACGGCCACTCACTTACCTTTGACGAGGCCGCGGCCATTGCCGATGCCCTGGGCCAGGCGCTCACCTTCGCCCATAGTAATGGCGTACTCCACCTGGACATTAAGCCCGCTAACGTGCTCATCGACCACTCGGGCAATGTAAAGCTCACCGACTTTGGCATGGCGCGACTGTCGTCCGCCGGTGGCTTTGGCGGCTCACGCGGCGGCACCATCGGCTACATGCCGCCCGAGCAGCTCGATATCGAGACCGGCACGGTCGACGAGCGCGCCGATGTCTTTGCCCTCGCCTGTGTGATCTACGAGGGCCTGTGCGGCAGCGCTCCCTTTATGGCGGCCACGCCCGCCGACTCGCTCGGCCGCATCATCGGCGGCGCCACCTATCCCAGCGAGCTGATACCACACTTTCCCCCGGGAGCCGAGGCCGCGCTCATGAGCGCGCTCTCCCCCATGCCGCAGGACCGCCCCAACAGCATCGAGGCATTTTGCGACCAGCTCCTTGCCGGTCTGGGCAGCGTGCGCGAAGGCCGTCGCAGCCTGGAGCAAATGGTTGGCGAACTTTCGGATGACGAGCAGGAGCTCGACGATATCGAGCCGTCGCACTACGAGGACGACGCCATCGAGGTCGACCCCGCACTCGGCTGGGCGGGCACGCGCTGGAGCCATGCGCGCGACTACACCATGCGCACTATCTCGGCGCTAACGTGCGGCACCTTTAGCTTTTTGCTGATGCAAACGGCCGGGGTCGCGGCGCTTCCCGGCCTGGTCATTGCGGCCATCGCGATCGGAGCGGCGGCTGGCCTGGCCCCCCAAATTGGCTCGGCCATCTCGGCTGTGGGCTTTTTGGTGCTCATGGCCAACGCCACCATGCAGGCACAGGGCATCCTGTCGATGCTGCCCATCGCGGTGATCTTTGCCGCCGCCATGTCCGGTTGGTGGATCGCCTGGGGTCGCACCGAGACTGCCGCGAGCGCCGCGCTCACCTGTGCACTCGCGCTTGGCTGTCTGACCGGCAATACCTTCCTGGCAGCTGGGGTCGCCGCCGGCGTCGCGTCATTTTGGCTCGGCCCGGCAAGCGCCGCAGCGGCAACGGGCATGGGCGCGCTTTTTGCCCGTCTGGCCACGGTCGCGCTTTCAGCCGGAGGCGTACTGGGGCTCGGTAACGTTGCCGCAGCGCTGGGAGACCCACTCCTTTGGGCTGCCTTTGTGCTGGTCGCGGCAACTGCCGCAGCGTCATCTGCGCTGCTCAATGCCCATGCCAAGCGTGCCGATCAGGGCTCAAACCTTGCCGCAATCGCCGCCATCGCTGTCACCGGCATCGGCTGCGCAGCGGCGTCCTGTCTTGCACACCATATGGAAATTGCCGGCCTTGCAGCCGCGGTCGTCGCCAAGGCGGCGGTTGCGGGAACCCTATCCTCTATAATCGTTGGGATATGCCTATATTTGCTCGGATACCAAAGAACCTATACGGAGAGTGATCTTTCGTGAACTTCCTGAACATCTTCGAGGACCACGTGGCCGGCATCTTCGGTGCCACCCGTGCCCCGTTCTCCTTTAAGAAGCTTGCCAAGCAGGCCGCTCGCGACATGGAGGATCAGACTCTGGTGATCAACGGCGTCAACACGGCGCCGGCACTCTATACCATCCTTATCGCCGCCGACGACGATCCCATGCTCGCCCCGTTCTACCCCTGTCTCTTATACACATCTGACGCTGCCGACGACTTAATAGGTGTAGA
>UQOJ01000010.1 GCA_900542635.1 uncultured Collinsella sp. | reverse complement strand
CCGGAGAGCACTTAATGTGCTCTCCGTGCGAGCAGGACTGTCCGAGCAGGCGACCTTATGCCCCGCCCTCGGGACGATGGGACAAAACAAAGGAGCACCCATGGCAGGCAAGCCGCAAACACTAGCTACGACCTCGGCATTCGAGATCTTGGGCCCCGTCATGGTCGGCCCCAGCTCATCGCACACCGCCGGCGCCCTGCGCTGCGCCCAAGTTGCCGCCAGCCTGTTGGAAGGTCGCATCACCAAAGTCACCTTTGGCCTGTGGAACTCCTTCGCCCACACCTACCGCGGCCACGGCACCGACCGTGCGCTCGTCGCGGGCATCCTGGGCCTCGACACCGATGACGAGAACATCAAGCAGGCCTTCGACCTCGCGCGCGAGCAGGGCCTCGAATATCACTTTGACATCAAGGGCGACGACGCCTCCATCCACCCCAACACCGTGGACATCGACATGCAAGACGATATGGGCGCCACGGCTCAGGTCCGCGGTGAGAGCTTGGGCGGCGGCAAGATGCGCATCAGCCGCATTAACGGCGTCGGCGTCGACATCTCGGGTATGTACTCCACACTCTTTGTGGCGCACTACGACGTCCCCGGCGTGCTCGCCGCACTCACCAACCTGCTCGCCTACGCACACGTGAACATCGCCTTCTGCCGCACCTACCGCACTGAAGTGGGCGGCCAGGCCTACTCCGTCTTTGAGACCGACGGCGCGCCCGACGACACCGTTATCCCCATGCTACGCAAGCTCGACAATGTCGATTACGCGACCTTTATCGAGCTCCCCGGTTCTGCCTCGTCGCTCTCCCCCGGTGTCTCGGCAAAGGAGATCTTCGACGACGGCGAGCAGCTGCTCGATGCGTGTGAGGAACTGGGGCTCAGCATCGGCGCCGTCATGGCCGTACGCGAGGCACGTCTGACCGGTGAGGCCCACGCCGTCGCCGCCATGCGCCGCGTGCTCGACGTCATGCGCGAGGAGACCACGACCCCTATCGCAAATCCGCAGCGCTCGCTCGGCGGACTTATCGGCGGCGAGGCCAAGCTCGTCGAAGCAACCCGCCGCAACGATTTCAATGCAAGCCTGATGGGCGCCGTCCAGACCGACGCCGTTGCCCGCGCCATGGCCGTGCTCGAGCGCTCCGCTACCATGGGCGTGATCGTCGCCGCCCCCACAGCCGGCTCCGCGGGTGTTGTGCCCGGCTGCGTGCTGGCGCTCGCCGATCACCTTCAGCTCGACGACGAGCAGGTCATGGACGCGCTCTACTGCGCAGCCGCCATCGGCCTCAACCTCACCACAAGCGCCTGCGTTGCCGGCGCCGAGGGCGGCTGCCAAGCCGAGGTCGGAAGCGCCGCCGCCATGGCAGCCGCCGCGCTGGTGCAGATGCTCGGCGGCACGCCCGAGCAGGCTCTCGACGCCAGTTCCATCGCGCTAAGTAACCTGCTGGGCCTCGTTTGTGACCCCGTCGGTGGCCTCGTGGAGGTGCCCTGCCAAAACCGCAACGCCATCGGCGTGGCTGCGGCCTTTAGCTCGGCACAACTCGCCCTCGCCGGCATTAAGAGCTTGGTGCCGTTTGACCAGATGGCACATGTCATGCTCTCGGTGGGTCACGCGTTGCCGGCCACGCTGCGCGAGACGGCAAAGGGCGGCATCGCGCAGGCTCCGGCCGCACTTTCGGCCTGTGCAAAATGCGGCGT
Organism: uncultured Collinsella sp.; assembly: GCA_900542635.1. GTDB lineage: Bacteria > Actinomycetota > Coriobacteriia > Coriobacteriales > Coriobacteriaceae > Collinsella. Next base: position 45,146 of record UQOJ01000010.1, on the reverse strand, counting down.
GTGCGGATAACGGCAAAGAATGACTCAAAGGTGGGACAAATGTCCCACCTCTTTTGAATGCCACCGTTTCTGTACCACAAACAGCAGGGCAATCGCTATAATGCAAGCCCAGTAAAAACACGATGAGCCATAAGGCGAAATTCGAAGGATATGCATACGATGTCGCAAAACGATCGAACTCAACTGATTCCCGATCCGCAGCAGCCGAGCAGGCACACCGGCGGCGTTCAGTCACCGCGCCCTATCGCGCCGAGCCACGGTCAGCAGCGTGGTGCTGCAAACGCTTCCCAACGCCCAAACCAACAGCGACAGCAGCGCCAGGCAAACGGCAATACGCCCAAGCAGCCCCCCACGCACGCCCGAGGCGATCGCGGCCCCGCGCGCAAGTCCGCCGGCAACAATAAGTCGGGCAAAAAGACGACGCTCTTTGTCGTCTTGGGTCTTATCGTCATTGTCTATATCGTAGGAATCGTAGCGTTTTCGCAGCTAGCCTACCCCAACACCACCATCGCCGGCGTCGACGTCTCGTTCTCCAACGCTTCGTCTGCCGCTACCAAGGTCAATTCGGCATGGAAGCACTATAAGCTCACCGTGACAGGCGATGACTTTAGCTGGACCTATCAGCCCGAGTCCGATGAACCCATCGTCGATGGCGAAGCTGCCGCAAAAGAGATTATCAGCCACAACGAAGCCTTTGTATGGCCGGTCCGCCTTGTGGAATCCTTAAGCGGCAAGGCCAAAACAACCGCTACCTCCAACGAAGTCGATCTTGATCAAGACGTCGACCTGTCCATGCTCTCCGATACCTTTGACCAAAAGAAGTTTGAGAAGGATCTGGGCGCCGCCATCGACGAGTTTAACGAGGGGCGTTCGGGCACGTTCGAGGCCAATAGCTCCTATGACGAGCAGGCCGGCAAGTTTACCGTCGAGAAGGCGCGCTCCAACGAAAAACTCAACCGCGAGCATGTCATTAAATATGCCGAGCTCGAGCTTGCCTCGCTGGCCGAGACCGTAGATCTTTCCAAGCTCGGCAACGATGCCTATGAGCCGCTCAATGGAACGCTGACCGATGATCAGATTCAGGCCGCATGCGATGCCGCCAACAACTTCCTGGGCGTCAACGTGACCCTCAAGCTTAACGGCGAGGATGCCGGCAAGGTTGATGGCGGCTCCGTATTGCAGTGGATCAGCTTTGCCGATCCGGCCAACCCCACGCTCGATACGTCGCAGATCAGCAGCTGGGCAGCCGAACTCGCCAACGGCTTTAATACCGTGGGCTCCACTCGCTGGTGGACGCGCGCCGATGGCAAGCAGTGCGCCGTCGAAGGCGGCGACTTTGGTTGGTCCATCGACAGCAGCTCGCTCGCCAAGCAGGTCGAGGACGCCATTAACAACAAGCAGACCGGCGAAATCGAGATCAAGTACTCCCAGAAGGCCGACACCTTTACCGCAAAGGGAGAGCCCGACTGGAAGGCGTATATCGACGTCGACCTGTCCGAGCAGCACGCGCGCTACTATGACGAGAACGGTAATATCGTTTGGAAGGCCAACTTTATTTCCGGCAAACCGGGCGAAGACGCCACCCCCGAGGGCGTGTGGCAGATCAACAGCAACGACGGCGGCAGCACCCTGATCGGAGCCAAGGACCCCGAGACCGGTAAGCCCAAATACGAAAGCCCGGTGAGCTACTGGATGCCGTTCGAGGGCAATATGATCGGCTTCCACGATGCCACCTGGCAAAACGACAAGAGCTTCGATAACGCCGAGTCGTACAAATGGTGCGGCAGCCACGGCTGCATCAACCTGCGTCTGGCAGACGCCAAGGCACTTCACGACTGCATCAAAGTCGGCCTGTGCGTGGTTGTCCACTCGTAGTGCAACGCGCGCATTCCTACAACGTGGAACCGCAGCGACCAATCTAACAGTTCCGAAAGAAACCGTCCTATGCGCCCGCCCCAACCGGTGGGCGCATATAATTATCGAGGTTCTTTCTATAAAGGAGACGCTATGCCGAATGTCCCCACGATCACCCCGGGCCCAGATGATACCGAGCGCACGCCCGAAGGTGCCACTGAAACGATTCCTCTGATTACAAACGTACATGCCGACAAGCAGAGCGAACGCGCGAACGATACGGCCGAGATTTCCGATGAAGAGGCGTATGCCAAGCTCAAGGCAAAACGTGCCGAACGTCGACGCAAAAAGCTGATTCGACGCGGTATTGCCGCCGGCGTCATAGGTGCCATCGCGCTCATTTCCATTGTCGCAACCCTGGTTATCAATGCGCAGCCACAGGGCGCTAGCGGGCCTGTGACCGACATGGTGACCGAGGGCACGTTTACCACAACGGTCGAGGCGAAAGGCCAGCTCAAACCCATTTCGTCCTCAGTGGTCTCCCCTTCTGTCGACGGTACGGTCGATTCGATCAACGTGCAGGCAGGCCAATCCGTCAACGAGGGCGACGTGCTTATGACCATTAAAAACGACGAGCTCGATCGCAACGTTGCCGAGGCGCAGCGTGCAGTTACAGCCGCCCAGGAAGACCTCGCCAACGCGCAGAAAGCCGCAGCTGCCGCGCAGGCCACCCCAACGACGGACGCCGATGGAGCTTCCGCAGCGGCTGGTGTCTCCGCGGCATCAGCGGACACGAACGCCGTATCGGCCGCGCAGCGCAGCCTCGCTTCGGCCCAGGCAAACCTCGACCAGGCGAACGCCAAGGCCGCTAGCCGTACGGTAACGGCCCCGAGCTCGGGCAGCATCGTGGAGCTCAACGCCAAGGTGGGCGCCACGGTAACAGGCGGCATGATCATGGGCGAAAGCGATACGAGCGGCGGCAAACAGTGCATGCAGATCGCCGACCTGTCCAAGATGAAGGTAACCGTGCAGGTGGGCGAAAAGGATATCGCCAAGATCGCCTTTGGGCAGAGCGCCAACGTCACGTATCCCGCGTTTCCCGATATCGTGAGCCAGGGAACGGTCACGGCCATCGCCTCGGTGGCAAACTCCGACTCCAACTCCGGTGGCGGCAGCGCAACCTTTAACGTCGACATCCTCATCGAGGCTCCCGACGCGCGCCTGAAGCCGGGCATGACAGCCGAGGTATCGGTGGTGACCGAGCAGCTCGACGACGTGGTAATGGTACCGACGATGGCACTCATGACCGAAGACGGCGAACACTATTACGTCAACGTGGCAACCGATGACGAGGGCAAGCAAACCCGTCGCGTGAAGATGACCGTCGTGACGCAAAACGACAACGAAGCCGTAGTCGGCAAGACACAGGTCAAGCGCGACGACCAGGGCAACGAGATCAACCCCAACGTGCCGGTTACCAAGCTGCGCGATGGCGACACGCTCGTCATGGACACCGGAGCGGACGCAACGGCTGACGGCGGCTACAGCGCGGGTTCGGGCAGCATGTCTGCTGATGAGGGCATGTAATGCGTCCCGTTATCGACATCCGCAACGTGCACCGCATTTTTGAGAGCGAGGCGGGGTGCGCCCACATCCTGCACAACGTGAGCCTGGCGGTAAATCCCGGCGAATTCGTCGCTATCACTGGCCCCTCGGGTTCGGGCAAATCAACGCTCATGAACATCCTAGGCTGCCTGGATAAGCCGACGGCGGGCGACTACTACCTGCAAGGGATCAACGTGGCCGAGCTTGACGATGACGAGCTCACCGAAGTTCGCGCCCTGAGCATTGGCTTTGTCTTTCAGAGCTTCAACCTGCTGCCGCGCCTGTCGGTTATCGAAAACGTCATGCTGCCGTTGGCCTACACCAATGTGCCCCGAAGCCAGCGGGAAATGCGCGCCGTGCACGCGCTGCAGGCCGTCACGCTACCGGTCGACCACTGGGACCACCGCATATCCGAGCTCTCGGGCGGCCAGATGCAGCGTGTCGCCATCGCGCGCGCCCTTGTCAATGACCCGCCCATCATCCTGGCCGATGAGCCGACGGGAAACCTGGACTCCGCAACCGGAGCGCTCGTCATGGAAACATTCCACAAGCTTCAGGAGCGCGGCAAGACCATCGTGCTCATCACACACGACCCCGGCATCGCCGCCGAAGCCGACCGCGCCGTGACCATCCGCGACGGCCGCATCCATGACGGCGCGTATATTCCACATGCACCGAAGACCCTACGCAGCGCCGTAGATAGCCTGCCCATGATTTCCGCCTCCGCCAACCCGCTGAAAGGAGTGGTGGCATGAGCGCCCGCGATCTCATCCAGGAAGCCCTTCACTCGCTCGAGGCCAACAAGGGCCGCAGCCTGCTCACCATCCTGGGCATCGTCATTGGCATCGCCTCGGTTATCGCCATGACCTCACTCATCGGCGGCATCCAAAACACCCTGGTCAACAGCCTGGGCCTCAATGCGGCACGCATGGTGCAAATCTATTCGTCGCAAGAACTCACCGAGTCGGACATCGAGAAGCTTCAAAAACTGGTGCCGCAGATAGAGCAGATCGGCATTGTCGACAGCGCGTATACCGAGTACAAGACCGGCGATAAAAGCTATACCGTCATGGCACAGGGTGTCGATAGCGACATGCTCGACGCCGTGGGGGCCAGCAAGCTCGTTGCGGGGCGCACCTATTCCCTGGCCGAGTCCCAATCAGGCTCGCGCGTGGCGCTCATCAGCCGCGGCGGCGCCGATCAGCTTTACGGCAACGAACAGGATGCGCTGGGGAAAACCATCAAGGTGTCCAACGGCGAGGTGCAGATTGTAGGCGTGATTGATGGCGGCAGCGACTCCATGGGCTCGCTCACGCTGTATATGCCACGCGAAACCATCGCCGGGCTGTTTGGCGACGAGAATCCTTCATTCCCCAGTGTGACGGCACTTGCCGCCGAGGGCACGGACATGGATGAGCTTTGTAAGACCATCGAGTCCAAGGTGCGCGCGATGAAGGGCATCGCGGAGGAGAATGAGTACGACAGTGTATCGGCGACATCCATGAAAAGCGCCATCGATGCACTCAACTCCTTTATGGGCGCGTTCTCGCTCATCATGGGTGCTGTCGCCAGCATCTCGCTGCTTGTCGGCGGTATCGGCATTATGAATATGATGCTTACCAACGTAACGGAGCGCATTCGCGAGATCGGCATCCGCCGCGCTCTGGGCGCCAGTCGTCGCGATATCACCGCGCAGTTTTTGGCCGAGTCCTCGGCGCTGTGCGTGACCGGCGGACTGTTGGGTGTCCTGATTGGCTATCTGCTGGCCTGGGGCCTCGCGATGTTTGCCTCCGGATCCGGGATTCTTGGCGAGCTCGGAGCCAGCGGGCAAATCACACCGAGCTTTTCAATCGCCACGGTGCTGCTGGCCTTCGCCGTCTCCGTCGGCATCGGCGTAATCTTTGGCTTCTACCCCGCTCGCCGCGCGGCAAAGCTCAACCCGGTGGAGTGCCTACGCTACCAGTAAGTCACCACCAACAAGTTGCGGTGAATTAGGAACCGAATATGCTTTCTAGCAGCAAAAACAGACACTATTTCACCGCAACTGATTGAAGGGCCCTAGGCGCGGTGAGCGCCTAGCGCGCGAACTCCCGTAAGAGCGCGTCTTCCACTTCCCGAAGCGAAAGGGCCCCGCCTCCCTCGGCGGGACGGGTGACCACGATGCAGCGCGCTCCCGCGTCGCGCGCGGCGGCGAGCTTCTCGGCCGTGCCGCCTACGGTTCCCGAGTCCTTGGTCACAAGCCACTGGGCGCCCACCTGCCGAAGCATCGCCTCGTTGAGCTCGCGGGTGAAGGGCCCCTGCATGCCGATGACGTGCGACGGCGAAAACCCCGCGTCGATGCACTTCGTTATAGCACCAGGCAGCGGGAGCACACGCACGAAGAAGCGCTCCGCGAAATCGGCGACGCGCGTGTAGGGAGCAAGCTCCTTGCTCCCCGTCGTGAGAAGCGCGCGACCCGGGTTCTCGGAGAGAAAGCGCGCCGCGCAGGCGATCGACGCGACCGACACGACGCCTTTGGGCAGCGCCTCAGCCGGGCGCGCAAGGCGTAGGCATCGTGCACCCACGGCGAGCGAAGCGGCCCGGATGTTGCCGCTTGCGAGCGTAGCGAAGGGGTGCGTGGCGTCGACGACGATGCGCGCGCCGGAAAGCTCGCGCTCCATGTCGGCCTCGTCGAGCCTGCCCGCATGCACCTCGATGCCCGGAAGCTCGCCCAAAAGCTCACCTCCGTACTCGGTTGCCGCATAGGCACGGGCGGGGATACCCGCCTCGCTCGCCCATTCGCACAGAAGACGGCCCTCGGTGGTGCCGGCGAAGATGCGCAGCGCCGGCGCGGATGCGGACGCCGTCACTTCGGGCCGCCTGGGCGCGTGATCTGGTAGAGCAGCGCGTTCATAATGGCGGCCGCCACGGTCGAGCCGCCCTTGCGACCCCTCGCGACGATGGCCGGCACGCGTCGCGCGAGTAGCTCCTCTTTCGCCTCGACCACGTTCACAAACCCGACTGGCACCCCAACGACGAGCGCGGGTGCGATCTTCCCCGCGTCCATGAGCTCTGCGAGGCGCAGAAGTGCTGTGGGGGCGTTGCCGACGGCCACGATGAGCGGACCCTCGATGCCGCAAGCTTTGTCCATGCTCGCAACGGCGCGAGTCGTGCCCGCGGCGCGCGCAGCCGCGGCGACATCAGGGTCGGCCATGTAACACACGGCCTTGCAGCCGAGCTTCGCGAGCGCGGGCTTGCTTATGCCTGCGAGCGCCATGTTCGTGTCGGTGAGTACCGTGGCCCCTGCGCGCAGTGCGTCGAGCGCACAGTGCGCGGCGTCATGGGTGAACACGAGGGAATCGGCGTACGTGAAGTCGGCTGTGGTGTGGATGACGCGCTTCACGACGGGCTCTTCGAGCGGCGGGAACGTGCGGCCGCCGAGCTCTTCGGTGATGATCTCGAAGCTGCGCCGCTCGATGTCGCCGGGCGCCATCTCCTTGGAATCCATCTAGTACTCCACTCCTTCCCTTGCACATATCCCCTGAGCATAGGGGTGTTTCTCGCACCGCATCTCGGTTATGTAGTCGGCCTTCTCCACGATCTTGCGGGAAGGCGCGCGCCCGGTGAGCGCTACTTCGACGCCGCGCGCGGACATATCGAGCGCGCGGTCCACGAGCGCCTCGTCGACAAGCCCCTTCGAAAGCGCGTCGAGCGCCTCGTCGAGCACGAGCAGCCCCTCCTGAGCGCCCTCGAGCTCGGCTAGCGCGGAAGCGAGGTTCCCATCGTGCAGCTCGCACGTCGCGGCAAGTTCTTCCGACGTCATTGACCAAGTAAACTTGTCCGACACCTTCCCCGCGAACACGGGCACGCCAAAATGCTCGGCGAGCAGGCGCGCCTCCCCGCTTTCGCCGTCTTTCAGGAACTGCACGACGACGACGCGGCGGCCTGCGGCGAGCATGCGAAGGGCGAGGCCCATCGCCGCCGTGGTCTTGCCTTTGCCGTCGCCATGATACACGTGGATCATACGCCCTCCTCGATAATGCGGTAGACATACTCCATGTCGAGCGCCCCGCGCACGCCGTCGGCCAGGCGGTCGAACTCGCGCGCACGGTGATCGGCCGCGGACGCCGCGCCCGCAGCACCCACGAGGCTCTCGGGCAGGCCGCGCATGCGCGCAAGCGAGCGCGCGAGGGCGAGCGCCACCCCCGGTTCGTCGAACAGGCCGTGGAGATAGGTTCCGAACACGTTTCCGCAGGCCGCGCCTTCTGGTTTGCCGCCAATCGTGCCCGCAGGGGCGCAGGAGACGGTCGTTTCGCCGTCGTGAATCTCGTACCCGCGAGCCGTCATGCCGTTCCACACCGAGAACGCGCCTTGGGCGCCCGTGATGCGAAGCTCCGACTGGGCGAGGCGCTTTTCCTCCTTGAACACCGTACTTGCAGGGATGAGCCCGAGCCCGCGCGCGGTGCCAGCGCCTTCCCTGCCGTGCGGGTCGGAAAGCTCGTCTCCCAAAAGCTGGTAGCCTCCGCATATGCCGAGCACCGGCGTGCCCGCGCCCGAAAGCGCGCGTACACAGGCTCCGATGCCGCTAGCCGCAAGCCAGCGCGCGTCGTCGAGTGTGGTCTTCGAGCCGGGAAGCACCACCAGGTCGGGTCGGCCCAGATCGGTCGTCGAGGAAACGTAGCGCACGCCCACGCCGGGCACGCGCGAAAGCGGGTCGAAGTCGGTGAAGTTCGACAGATGCGGAAGGCGCACGACGGCGACGTCGATGACGCCGCGCGCCTCGCGGGCAGATAGGCGCGGTGCAAGCGAGTCCTCGTCGTCCAGGTCGAGCGTAAGATACGGCACGACCCCCACGACGGGAACCCCGCACATCTTCTCGAGCGGGGCCAAACCCGGGCGCAGGATTTCCGCATCGCCGCGGAACTTGTTCACCACAAGCCCCCGCAAAAGCGCGCGGTCCTCGGGTGCAAAGAGCGCGACCGTGCCGTAGAGCTGGGCAAACACCCCGCCTGGGTCGATGTCGCCCGCGAGTAGCACGGGGGAGGACACGGCGCGCGCGAGCCCCATGTTGACGATGTCGTTTTCGGCAAGGTTGATTTCGACGGGGCTGCCGGCGCCCTCGATGACGATGACGTCGTTTTCCTCCGTGAGCGAATCGAACGCCCCCAAAATCTGCGGCATGAGCGCCTTCTTTCGCGCGAAGTAGTCCCTCGCAGCGAAGGCTCCCTGCGCCTTGCCGGCCACGATGAGCTGGCTTCGGTGGTCGCTTTCGGGCTTGAGCAGGATGGGGTTCATGCGCACGTCGGGCGCGATGCCGCACGCCTCGGCCTGCATGATCTGGGCGCGCCCCATCTCGAGCCCATCGGCCGTGACACCGCTGTTGAGCGCCATGTTCTGGCTCTTGAAGGGAGCCACGCGCAGGCCGTCCTGCGAAAGCACACGGCACAGCCCCGCCGCAAGCAGGCTCTTCCCCGCGTTCGACATGGTGCCCTGGATCATGATGGGCTTCGCCCTACACACGGGTATCGACCTCCTTCGCCGAGCCTCGGCCATCCGCGCCCGCCATAGCGCCGCCCCGTTCGTCGGGTTCGCCTTCGCCCGATGCGCCTTCCGCCCGAAGCGCGCGGCTGAACGCCTTCGCAAGCCGGGCATTCTCCTTGTGCGTGCGCACGGCGACGCGGCACCAGAAACGGGACAGTATCGAAAACGAGTCGCACGTGCGGACCAAAACCCCCTGTTTATACAGGCGCTCGGGGATGTCTTTCGCCGGCGTGCGGACTAAAAGGAAGTTCGCATCCGACGGCACGACGGAAAGCCCGAGCGAGGAGAGCTCGTGGGAAAGCCACGCTCGCTCGCCCGCCAATACATCGCGCGTGCGCGAGACGTATTCGACGTCTTCCAGGGCGGCGATGCCCGCGGCCTCGGCGACCGAGGAGACGGGCCACGCCTGCCCCGCCCGACGAATCCCCTCGATGAGTTGGGCGTTTCCGCTGATCAGATACCCCAACCGCAACCCTGCCATTCCGTAGAGCTTGGTGAACGCGGAGAGCACGGCCACATGGTGCGAACACGCGGCGCGTGCGGCCACGCTCCTTTCGCGGGCGTCGGGCGCAAATCCGAGAAAGCACTCGTCCACGACGAGCAGCGCGCCCACCTGCTCGCAGCGGCAAGCCGCGGCATCGATCACGCGGGGGTCGACGAGGCGCCCCGTCGGGTTGTTCGGATTGCAGAGGTACGCCACGTCTCCCGGCCCCTCGATCGCGCGGGCGAAGGAGGCGGGCACGTCGAAGTCATCCGCTTCGGAGAGCGGGAACTCCTGCACGCATGCGCCGTAGTACGATGCCGCCTCCGCATATTCAGAGAACGTCGGCGCGCACACGACGATGCGTTTCGGGTGCACCGCCGCGGCGAGCCGCCAGATGATGTCGGACGCGCCCGCGCCGCAGACGATAGTATCTTCGGGAATGCCCTGGGTGCGCGCTAGGGCACGAACGAGGGCGAGGCTTTCCCTATCGGGGTAGGCGTCGATTCGAGAAAGCGCCTTGCAAGCTGCGGCGACGGCGCGCGGCGATGGGCCTGCCGGATTCACGTTCACCGAGAAGTCGATGAGGTCGGAGGCGCCCCCTTCGCAAGCGATGCCGAGCGATTGCCGGCTGCCCCCATGCGCACGGGCGCGCAGGATTCCCCCGGCAGCCCGGGACGCGGCGTGGTCTTCCCTCATACCATCGCCCCCACGACAAGCACGACCGCCGCGCGCGCGGCGCCGAAGACGACGAGCGCGCATACGGACGCGGCGAGCATGAGCCTTGTCGCCCGGGCGATGTCGCCCCACTCGATTTCGCGGGACACGTCGCCTATCGTCGGTTTCTCAACGAGCTTGCCGAAATACACCGCGGGTCCTGCCAGGCGCAGCCCAAGCGCGCCCGCGCACGCTGACTCGGTCTGCGCCGCGTTCGGGCTCGCATGGCGACGCCTGTCGCGGCGCCAGATGCGCGCCGCCCCGCGCGCGTCGAGCCCGACGATCGGGCACACGGCGATCATGAACAAGGCCGATAAGCGCGAGGGAATCCAGTTCACCGCATCGTCGAGGCGCGCCGAGGCGCGGCCGAAGTCGATGTAGCGCTCGTTTTTGTAGCCCACCATGCTGTCGAGCGTGTTCACCGCCTTGTACGCCATGCCCAAGGGCGCACCCCCGATCATAAGGTAGAAAAGCGGCGCGATGACGCCATCGCTCGCGTTCTCCGCCACCGTTTCCACGGCGGCGCGCGCAACGCCCTGCTCGTCGAGAACAGATGTGTCGCGTCCCACGATGAGCCCGACGGCTTCGCGCGCCGCGACAAGGCCGCCCTTCGAGAACGCGCGGGCCACGGCCAAGCTCTGGCGGCGCAGCTCGCATGCCGCGAGAATCTGATAGCTCGCCCATGCCTCGGCCACGAAGCGCAAGCCGGAGTGAACCATGCCGCAAAGATGCAGGATTCCCCAGGTCAAAAGCCCACACGCAAGCGGAAGCGCCACGGCGAGCACAAGCCCTGCGGCGCGCGTGCCCGCGGACGTTTGCGGGAATGCGCCCCGCAGGCGGCCTTCGGCCCACGTGATCGTGCGCCCCATGGCGACGACGGGATGGGGAAGCCAGCGCGGGTCGCCGAAGGCAAGGTCGGCCGCGAACCCGGCGGCGACGGCAAGAATCGTCATCACCGGGCATCGCCCCCCGAAGCGGGGCGAACGTCGCGAAGGCAGCGCCCATCCCAGGTGGCGGCCCATGCGCCGCCCGGCTCGGTATGCACGTCGAAGTATCCCATTTTCGGGACAGCTAGCTCGGAGAGCAGCGCTTTCACGGTACCCGCGTGAACGACGAAGACGGCGCGCCCACTCCCCTGGGAGCGCTCCGATTCGCACGCCTCCCGAAACGCCGCGAGGACGCGGCGGGTGAAATCGCTCTTGCCCTCGCCATGCGGGCAGCGCGTCTCACACCAGGAGTCTACCCAGGCGCGGTAACGCGCATCCTCTTTAAGTTCGGCGGCGCTTCGCCCCTCGAAGTCGCCGAAATCCATCTCGCGCAGACCGGGGCACGCCATAAGCTCCGCGTTCGGGAAGAGAATGCGCGCCGTCTGGTCGGTGCGGGCCATGCCGCTCGTGATAACACGGAACACGTCACGACAGCACGCGAGGTCGCGCAAAGCGCGCTCGCCCGCGCTCGACAGGGGTTCGTCGGTGCCCGCCCCGCTGTAGCGATGGTCTTCCGTGCCCGCCGTGGCACCATGGCGCACGAAGACGACTTCCAAAGGCGCGCCCGCGCCCAGCGTCCCTCGAGGCGCATCGGCAGTGTTTCCTTTGATGACCTGGGGAATCCCGCACGTCATGTGCACGACGACGTCGGCGCGCGCAGCGAGCGCGCATCCCAGGCGCCCCGCGCGCTCGCGCCATTGGGCGTCTTCCGCACGCATGGGGACGACCCCCGAGCCCACCAAGGACAGAATCACTGCGTCGAAGCCGATCAGCCGCTCGAGCGCCCGGTCAGCGTCGAGCGCACGTACGAGTTCCTCAGCACGGTACGCGACGCGGCCGGCAAAAGCCGCGGGCACGCCGCCCTCCGCAAGCTGCGCCACGTCGACGAAATCGTCCGCCGCGAACCCGAGCTTTTCGCGCACGAAGGTCCTCTTCCCCGAATGCGCACCACCTACCACGAGAATCATAGGAGCATGCCCCCCGCCACCAGCATGGCAAGCATCGCGAGCTCGGCCCATTGCAGAAACCATCCGGCCAAATCACCCGTCACCCCGCCGAAGCGGGACAGGGCAACATGGCGGTACCACGCGAGCGCCAAAAGCCCCGCCACCGCCATAAGGGCGCCGACGGCCTGAGCGCACGCGACCATCCCTGAAGCCGAAGCCGCAGCGAAAGCGCAAAGCGGCACGACGATCGCCGCGCGCTTCTTCGCAGGCGAGAGCCCCGCGGCCATGCCGTCCGCACGCGCGGCAGGCCAGCATTCAACGGCGAGCCCCGAAAGCGCGCGGGAGAACACGAGCGAGCACAGAAGCGCGAGGAACGCCCCCGCCGCAAGCGGCAGCGCGGTGAAAAGGGAAAACTGCAGAATAAGGTACACAACAACACCGATGACCCCGAAGGCGCCTGCCCGCGGGTCGTGCATGATCTCGAGCTTTCGCTCGCGCGGGGCCCAACTTGCAAGCGCATCGGAGGTGTCGCAGAGCCCGTCTAGGTGGATGCCTCCCGTCACCGCCACAGGCAGCGCCACGAGCACGGCCGCGACGATGGTCGCGGGCACGCCGAGCAGGTTCGCCACGTGCCCCCACGCCGTCATGAGGAAGCCTTCCGCAACGCCCACCAGGGGAAACGCGGCAAGCGCATGGGTTGATCCGAAATCGGTCCAGGCCGATTTCGGGACGGGGATGCGCGAGAACGTTCCGAACGCCGCGCCGATTGCCTCTGCTATCTTCACCTTGTAGGTCCTTCGCCTTTCATCCACACGGGAATCCCGCATACCACTTCGACTGCGCGGTCGGCCAGCGCCGCCACGCCCGCGTTCACGCGCGCGAGCGCGCGACTCCATGCCTCGGTCCCCTCATCGTAGCGCATCCCATCGGCGAACACGTCGACAGAGACCACCACCGTATACGCAGCGGCCTGAGCGAGCCGTTCGATGTCTCCGAGCACCTCGCGCGCCGCAGCGTCGGGGTCACGTGGGGACAAGCCGCCTTCCGCGAAGAGCTCGTTCGCAACCAGGTTGCCCACGTCCTCCAAAAGAAGCGTGCAGCCGCGCGGAAGCCCGGACACTGCGGTGCCCACGTCACGCGTGCGCTCGAGGGTGGAAAACCCCTTGCCCTCGCGCAGCGCCCGATGGCGCGCGATGCGGCGGGCGCCCTCTTCCCCGAAGGGCTCCATCGTTGCCAGGTACACGCGGGGGCCGTCGTGCCCAAGGCACAGGGACTCGGCGTAGGCGCTCTTGCCGCTCGCGGCGGCGCCGATGACGAGCGTCACCGTCATTTCCCGGCCTTGAAATGCTCGTAAGCAGCCATGCCAGTCGCCGTGAACGTCTTCCCATCCCGGTACACGCGCAGCGCCGAATCCAGAAGGGGCAGATACGCCATGGCGCCCGCGCCCTCGCCCAAGTGCATGCCTGCGTCGAGGGGTGCCTTTATGCCGAGCTCGCGAAGGAGCTCCTGGCTTGCGGGTTCGCTTGATGCGTGGGTGCCCACGAGGTAGCCCAAGGCGTTGGGGCACAGGCGCGCCGCGCACAGGGCCGCCGTGCAGGATATGACCCCGTCGAGGAGCGCCGGCGCCTTCGAGGCCGCGGCCCCCAGGTAGAAGCCGCACATCGCCGCGATGTCGAAGCCGCCCACCTTCGAGAGCACGTCGATCGGGTCGGCGGGATCGGGCGAGTTCGCGTCGATAGCGCGCTCGACCACGTCGCGCTTGCGCGCGAGCGAGGCGTCCGAGAGCCCCGCGCCGCGCCCGACGAGGCTCCGCGCGTCCGCCCGGATGAGCACTGCGGCCACCGCCGCCGAGGTGGTCGTGTTGCCGATGCCCATCTCGCCCGCGGCGAGAAGGCGCACGCCGGCGCGGGCAAGCCCGCACGCGACGGCGATTCCGACCTCGATCGCGCGCACGGCCCCATCGCGAGACATAGCGGAGCCGTGCGCGATGTTGCCGCTCCCCCGCCGCACGTTCGCGCGCACCATGCGCGCGTCTTCTATGCCCCGGGCCATACCCACGTCGACGGGCACGACCTCGGCACCCGCGAAAGCCGCCATGCGGCAGGCGCTCGTGGCCCCCTCGCACATGTTGCGCGCGACGGCTCGCGTCACGTCTTGCCCGCTTTGCGACACGCCTTCGGCAACGACCCCGTTGTCGGAGAAGAATACCGCGAGCGCACGGGGAAACTCGGCCACCTCGGCACTCCCCTGAGCCGCGGCGATACACGCGACGGCGTCTTCAAAGTCGCCCAATCCCCCCAAGGGGTGCGCGATGGAGTCCCACGCGGCGTACGCGGCGGCACGGGCGCACTCGTCTGCGGGCGCGATCCGGGAGAGCGCAGCTTCGAACACGGCGCCCGGCGCCGACGAGAACGCGCGCTCGACTTCCTCGCGGATGCAGGCAAGCGCGGTTTCAGTTGCTTCAGCCATGTCGTTTCCTCTCTGCAAACGACGCCGCGGCAGACGCGAACGCGCGCGCAACGTCGGGGTTAGCAGGATAGTACACATGCGGGAAGCCCGCCACCAGGGACGGGGTGGCCGTCATGCACGGCCAGCCCTTGTCGCGCCGGGGCTTCTGCGCCCAGAAGTCGCCGCCCGGGCAGGTGGACTGCCAGTAGTGGAACTCGTGCGCGCGGATGCATGTGCCGCGCGGCCCGTAGAGCCCGTCGCGTTGGGAAGTGAGCTCCACGTACCCGAAATGGGACAGCCTTCCCCCGTTCTCGCTTGCGCCCTCAAGGGCGCCCGCAACAGGCCAGCGCCGCCCCTCGCTATCGGCGATTTCGCGCTGCAGGTACAGAAACCCACCGCATTCGGCGACCGTCGGCATGCCGGATTCCACCGCGCGCCGCACCGCATCGCGCATCGGCGCGTTCTCGGAGAGCTGCCGCGCATGGAGCTCCGGGTAGCCGCCCCCCAGATAGAGGGCGCTTGTCCCCCGGGGCAACTCGCTATCACACAGGGGGCTGAAAAAGGCCAGCTCGCAACCCAGGTCCTCGAGCGCGCGCAGGTTCTCCTCGTAGTAGAACGAAAATGCCTCGTCACGCGCGACGGCGACGATGGGCCGCGCTCCCGCGATCGGCTCCAACCGGTAAGGTTCCTCGCGGATATCGGGTGCCGTCGCCGCTATTTCGAGCAAGCGGTCGACGTCGACGCTCTTTTCCACCAGCTCGGCCATCTTGTCGATGCGCGCGGAGAGCTGCTCGACTTCGTCGGCGGTCACAAGCCCCAGATGCCGGCTTTCGAGCGAGAACGCCTCGTCGGCGGGGATATTACCCAAAACCGCGACGCCCGTGTGCTTCTCGATCGCAGGCGCCGCGTAGGCGCAGGCAGCGGCGCTCGTCTTGTTCAGCACGACGCCGCGCACGTTCGCACAAGGCAGGAACTCGGCGATGCCGCGGATTACGGCGGCGAGCGATAAAGACGCCCCGCGCCCGTTCACCACTAAAACGACCGGCGTTTCCGTGTCGCGCGCAACCTGGTAGCTGCTCGCGTCGACCACACCGGGCGCCATACCGTCGTAGAAGCCCATGACCCCCTCGAGCACCGCGACATCCGCGCCCGCGGCGCCGCGTGCGAGCAGGGCGCGCAGCGTCGGGGCGTCGGTGAAGAAGCCGTCTAAGTTGCCCGAGCGCGCACCCACGACGCGGCGATGAAAGAGCGGGTCGATGTAGTCGGGGCCGCATTTGAAGGCCGCACATGCGAGGCCGCGGCGCGCGAGCGCGCGCAGGAGCGCGCACGTTACGACCGTCTTGCCGCTCCCGCTCGAGGGCGCAGCGACCATGAAGCGCGGGATGGTCGTGCTCACCGGACGCCGCCTTCCCCACCTGCACCACGCGCACTGACGAGGAACACGGGGTTTTGCGCCTTCATAAGATGGTGCGAGCCTACAGCCTCGGCGCGGGCGGCCGACACCTGGCACGCCTCGAACCCCTTAAAGCGCGAACCCGAGAGGAGCGTGCACGCCTCGGTGAGCGTCTCAACGGTGACGCATGGCACGCACAGGCGAACCTGCGAGTTCTTCTCGAGCGCCGCCTCCACGATGGAGGGAAGCTCGCCCGCGCTCCCGCCGACGAAAACGGCGTCGGGGACGGGCAGTTTCGCGAGCGCTTCGGGGGCGACACCGGGGACCGCACGCACGTTGCCGCACCCGAATGCATCCGCGTTCTCTCGGATGAGCCGCACGCCGGCCGCGTTGCGCTCGACCGCCCATACCGACCCCGCTCGCGCGACGAGCGCCGCCTCGATCGACACGCTCCCCGTGCCGGCACCGACGTCCCACACGGTGTCGGTCGCGGTAAGGCGCAGCTTTGCGAGCGCGACGGCGCGCACCTCCTGCTTGGTCATGGGAACGTCGCCGCGGATGAAGAGCTCGTCGGGAATGCCCGAGGAAGCGTACGGCCAGCGGGAGCTCGCGGCGCCGCCTGCGAACTCGATAAGCATCACGTTCAAGTCGTCGAACGTCTGACCTGCAATTTCACTTGCGGTCGCGCAGGTGATGCGCTCGTCGGGGTACGACAGGCGCTCGGCCACCGTCACGCGCGCGTCCCCGAAGCCCGCCTGCACAAGCACGCCCGAAAGCCGCGAGGGGTCTTCCCCGCCCGACGTGACGAGGAAGAGCTCACCTGCGCGCTCGGCCTCGGCCACGATGTCGCACGCCACGCCGTGAGCGCTCGCGAAGCGCCAATCCTGCCATGGACGCGCGAGGCGCGCGGCGAGATACGACGCTGAGCTTATACCGGGAATGACGCACACGTCCACCTGCGCGTCGCCGGAGAGCGTCTCCACCAGGCGGCGCGCGCCGCTGAACAGCCCCACATCGCCCGTCATCACGACCACGGCGCGCTGCCACGACGCCGCATCGGTGAGCGCGGCGACGATATCCGCCGTCTTCACGAGCTCGCATCTCACCACGCCGGGCGGCACGTCGATGCCGACAAGCGCGCGATGAGCGCCGATGACCACGTCGGCGATGTCGATCGCGTCGAGCGCCGCGCGCGAGAGCAAGTCGGGGTTTCCGGGCCCCGCCCCGATGATCGTTACCTTTCGCATGGAATCTCCCGATACCCGCGCGGCGTGACCATACGGCCGCCCACGCGCTTCGTGTCCGCGTTGCCGACGAACACGGTGGTGAACATGTCGGCGTCGAGCTCCCCCAGCTCGGAGAGCCTGCACATGCCCGACTGCTGCCCCTCGCGCCCGATGTTGCGTACCCAGCCGCAGAGCGTGTCGGGGGCCTTCCATTCGAGCATAATCTTCGCCGCGCGCGAGAGCCTGTCGGCGCGCTTTCTGCTGCGCGGGTTGTACAAACAGATGCAGAAGTCGGCGCTCGCCACGGCGGCGAGCCTGCGCTCGATGACCTCCCACGGCGTGAGCAGGTCGGAGAGCGACACGACCGCGAAGTCGTGGGCAAGCGGGGCGCCGAGCACCGCCGACCCGCTCTGAGCCGCGGTGGCCCCGGCGATAACTTCCACGTCTACATCGGGGTAGTCCTCCGCAAGCTCCAGCACGGGGCTCGCCATGCCGTACACGCCCGCGTCACCGCTGCACACGAGCGCCACGGCTTCTCCGCTCTGCGCACGCGAAAGCGCCAGGCGGCACCGTTCGACCTCGTGCATCATCGGCGTCGCGAGATGCGCCACGTCGGGCACGGCGGCGAGCGCGAGCTCCACGTATTTCGTGTACCCCACAACGATGTCGGCCGCCTCGAGCGCGCGCCGAGCCGCAATCGT
The DNA here is from genome assembly GCA_900542635.1 of uncultured Collinsella sp. Classification (GTDB taxonomy): domain Bacteria; phylum Actinomycetota; class Coriobacteriia; order Coriobacteriales; family Coriobacteriaceae; genus Collinsella. The sequence continues at coordinate 27,268 of UQOJ01000010.1, read as the reverse complement.
CATGCCGTCGGGGCCGCCCGGGCCGATCCCCACCACGAAGAGCTTTCCCATCACCGCTCCTTAAACGAAAGTTCGATAGTTACCTTGGAAAACGCGACGGTCACGCCGCCGTGAGCGAGCTTCGGAAAGATAAGTTTGCCCCCGTCCGCGAGCGCCGCGCGCTCGCACACGTTGTCGACCCCCACCGTCGCGCGCACGAAATCAGATGGCGAAACGCTGCCTTCGACCTGCGACAACTCCTCTGCGGAATACGTCGCGAGCGGGATATTGCGCGCGCGGCAGAAGGCGAGCAGACCCTCCTCGTGCGCCTTCACGTCGATCGTCGCCGCCTCGCGCACGGCCGAAGGCGAGATGCCCGCCTGCCCGCACGCGAGAAGAAACGCCTCCCCGATCGCTTCGGCGCACGCACCGCGACGGCACCCTATGCCCGCAACGATGCAGGGCACGACAAGGCGAAGCGGCTCGGGCGCAGGCGCCTGCGCCCGCACGCCCGCCGGCTTCCCCGTCTCAGCGGCGGGCACGACCTTGCCCGTTGTCTCCGCCGCGCGAACGGTCGCACCTGCATTCGCGCCGGCGAACGGCGACACGACGATATCGGCCCGAGCGCGGTCGGACGCAATGTCAACCCCCTCAGGCGGCTGTCCCGAAATCGGCATGTCGGAATAGAGCGCCACGCGCCCGCCTGAAAGCAGCCGCGCCGACACTCGCTTGATGGCCTCGGGATTCGAAACGGCGAGCCCCGCACAGCGCGCCCACGTATCCACCGCCCACACGCCGCGGACGTCGGTCGCCGTGGTGATGACGGGGATGGCTCCTGCCGCGCGTGCCACAGTTTGCGCAAGCTCGTTCGCACCGCCCAAATGCCCCGACAAAAGCGGGACGGCAAAGCGCCCTGCCTCGTCGATCGCCACAACCGCGGGATCGTTTGCCTTCGAGGCGACATGCGGCGCGATCGCCCGCACGGCGATGCCCGCCGCGCCCACGAACAGAAGCGCGTCCGACGCTTCCCACGCGAGCGCCGTCCATGCGCGCAGGTCGGCCTTCCCCTCGCCGAACCCGCGCGAAACGGAAACGTCCCAGCTAGGGTCACCTTCACCTGACTGCACGCAATCGGAAAGCGCACGTGCGGTGCGCTCCGCCAACGCATGCCCCCTCTCAGTGAACGCTATGCAGGAAACCCTCATCTAGCGCACCACCATCGTCGAGAAGTAGCTGCCCCGATCGGGCACATCGTCGAGCGAGCGGTACACGCGCTCGCCCGGAAGCCCACAGTCCTCTACGAGCTCGGCACCGTCGAAGGCGCCCTCCTCGCGAAGGATGCACTTCGTGTCCGCAAGCGAGCGGCGCGCCTTCATGACCACCTTCGTCCCCGGCCAGCCGATTGCGCGGCGCACGTCGTCGTAGCCGCCGGGCACGATGTGCAGAGGCGACGACATCTCGGGCGTGAGGTCGCGCTCGAGCGCCGCGGCGACCGCGCAGAAGCTCGGCACGCCGGGAATGGCGCGCGCCTCGAACCCGCGGGCGCGCACGTCGGGCGCTATGCGCTGGAAGGTGGCGTAGATGCTAGGGTCCCCCAGGTTCAGCAGCGCGACGTCGCGGGCCGCATCCAGGTGCGCGACAAGCTCGCGAACAAGCGAGGCATGCTCGGCCGCGCGGCGCTCGGCGTCGCGCGTCATCGAGAACCGCACGGGGATCACCGTCTTGCCTGTAAGGTCGACGGCGCCGCGCACGATATCGAGCGCGACCATGGCCCCGTCCGCCGTCTGCGGCGCGGCGATGACCGGACACGATTCGATTGTGCGGACGGCCTTGATCGTGAGCAGCTCGGGGTCGCCAGGCCCCGTTCCCACCCCGTACAGCACGCCTTTACTCATACGTCGCCCCCAATTCCCCGATAACTGCATCGGCGCCCGACGTACGGAAAAGCTCGCGGCGCCCGGCATCGAACACGACCGCGGCGATATCGCATGCGCCCGCCGCGCGGCGGCGCAACCTGTCCTCGGTTGCCGCAGCGAGCGAGGCGCGCGCAGCGTCCCCCACGCCGGCGGCCTCGATTACCTCGAGCGCCGCCGTGGTCGTGACCGAAGACATGATCTCGCGCACGGTCTTCGCGCCCGCGCCGGCCAAGGCCGCGTGGGCGGCCAGAATCTCCGCGCGGCAGTCGGCGGTACGCGAATGGGTGTCCATGATGCCGCCAGCGACCTTCACCAGCTTGCCGATGTGTCCCACAAGAAGGACATTGGTAAATCCCTCGCGAACGCAGCAATCAATCGCATCGCCCACAAAGTTGGAGATGAAGACCACCGGCGCTCCGTTTAGGTGAAAATGCCCCGAGATGAACTGCTCGCCGTAGTTGCCGGGCGTGAGCACGACTCCGCGCCGCCCCATAGCCGCATGCTGCCGGATCTCGAGCTCGATGCTGTCGCGCAAGGCAGCGAGGCTGCGCGGCTCGACGATGCCCGTCGTGCCCAGGATGGAGATGCCGCCCTCTATCCCCAGGTGCGGGTTGAAGGTCTTTTCGGCAAGGGCAACACCCTCGGGTACCGAAATCGTCACAGCAATATTTCCAGAAAAGCCGTGCGCGGCGCACACCTCGCGCACCGCCGAAGTGATCATCGCGCGCGGCGTCGCGTTGATGGCGGCCGCCCCCACTGGCTGCTCGAGCCCGGGCAACGTCACGCGCCCCACGCCCACGCCGCCATCGACGGAAACTTCCGATTCGCGCATGGGCACGCCCTTGCTGCCCGCAGCGCCCGTGCCCGACCCCGCATGTTCCACGCGCGCGTACACGAGCACGCCGTCGGTCACATCGGCATCGTCGCCTGCGTCCTTTTGCACGGCGCACTGGGCGCACCCCTCGCCGATGCATGCATCGACCACGTCCGTCTCGACGGGCAGCCCGCCGGGGGTGACGATCGACACGTGGCCGACGGGCTTTCGTGACAAGAGCATCTCGCAGGCCGCCTTCGCCGCGAGCGTGGCGCAGCTCCCCGTGGTATAGCCGCAGCGCAGGCGGGTCGTCCCGGTATATATGTAGTGCTCGAAGGCCACGCTAGCTGCTCGCCTTCCGATACCCCGTGGCAAAGGAAGGGTCGTAAAGCTTGCTGCGCTCGTACGACTCCGCTTGCGCGCCGTCGTGCGCAAGCCCGCCGCGAGCTCCGAGCACGCGGCCCACCACCACGAGCGCCGTGCGGTCGATGCCCTCTCGCGCACCCGCATCGGCGAGCGTGCCCACTGTGCAGCGCACCACGCGCTCCTCAGGCCAGGTCGCCTTGTACACGAGCGCCGCCGGCTCGTCGGAGCTGCGGCCCGCGGCCAAAAGCTCGGCGGAAAGCTCGGCGAGCATACCCGAGCTCAAGAAGATGACCATAGTCGAGCCGCTTTCCGCCATGGTGCGCATGCCCTCGCCCGCGGGCATGGGGGTGCGCCCGGAAAGCCGCGTGATCACGACCGACTGGCTGATTCCCGGCAGCGTGTATTCCTGGCGAAGCGCCGCCGCGGCACCGCAAAAGCTCGACACGCCGGGCACCACCTCGTAGTCCACGCCGCGCGCGTCGAGCGCGTCCATCTGCTCCTGGATGGCGCCGTACAGGCACGGGTCGCCCGTGTGCAGGCGCACCACTTCCTCGCCCCGTGCATCCGCCGCGCACATCACGTCGAGCACTTCCTCCAAGGTCATGTGCGCGCTGTCGTAGACGACGCAGGATTCCTTGCACTCGGCGAGCAGCTCGGGGTTCACAAGGCTCCCCGCCCAAACGACCACGTCGGCCGCGCGCAGAAGGCGCGCCCCGCGCAGCGTGATAAGGTCGGCGGCGCCCGAGCCCGCGCCAACGATATGAATCATCCGAGCCTTCCCTTCCCGTTTCTCATCGCAACCGTTTACGCCGCCATTCGCGCAGCGGACAAAACACGGCGCCTGCGGCGGCAATCGGCGCAAATACGCAGGCAGGAGGCGCAATGCCGCCCGCCCTGGCTTTGACACGTTCACAAGTGCCCACTATCATAGTAAAAGTTTCGGCAACGAGCATATGACAATCGGATAAAAGGAAATGACTGGCGCGGCGCCCGCACAGCCCGCGCTGGCTTGCGGAGGGAACCAGGTGGGAATCCTGGGCAAGGGACATTACTGTATAGGACGCGCGGGCGAACCGCCTCGCGCCCCAAGCCAGACTGCTTCGCCTTTTCCTCACGGCATCGCCGTGGCGTTAGCTCCTTGTGAACCCCGAGGGGTGCGCTTTTCTTTCGCTTGTGCCGACAAGCAACTGTCGCCGGGGGACCGGCAAACCGAGGAAAGGAAAAACCATGTCCGACCAGATGTCACGCCGCGGTTTCATGGGCGCCGCAGCAACCGGAGCCGTCGCGCTCGCCGGAGTCGCGCTCGCGGGCTGCTCCAACACCTCCGCGAGTTCCGAGAAATCGAGTGAAAAGGAGAAGGCCGTAAAGCCGGTCATCCTCGTCACGAGCTTCGGCACGAGCTACAACGACTCGCGCCACATCACCATCGGCGCCATCGAAGACGCTATCCGCGAGAAGTACTGGCAGGACTACGACATCCGCCGCGCCTTCACCGCGCAGATCATCATCGACAAGCTGAAGAAGCGCGACGGTATCACGATCGACAACATGACCGAGGCGCTCGACCGCTGCGTGGAAGACGGCGTGAAGGAAATCGTCGTGCAGCCGACGCATCTCATGGGCGGCCTGGAATACACCGACGTGAAAGACGAGCTCGACAAGTACGCCGACAAGTTCGATAAGATCTCGCTCGGCGACCCGCTGCTCACCTCCGACGACGACTACAAGAAGGTGGCCGCAGCCATTAAGGAGAACATGGCGTCCTTCGACGACGGCAAGACGGCGCTGTGCCTCATGGGCCACGGCACCGAAGCCGATTCCAACGCCGACTATGCCAAGATGCAGGAAGTGTTCAAGAACGAGGGCTTGACGCAGTTCTTCGTCGGCACCGTCGAGGCTGAACCGACCTGCGAGGATGTTATCGCCGCCGCGAGCGCCGCAGGCTACAAGAAGGCTGTGCTCGCGCCGTTCATGGTGGTCGCGGGCGACCACGCGAACAACGACATGGCAGACGAGACCGACCCCGACAGCTGGGCTGCGAAGTTCGTGGCCGCCGGCTTCGAAGTGACGTGCCTGCTCCAGGGTCTGGGACAGAACGTCGCGGTCGACGACATCTACGTCTCGCACGTGGACGACGCCATCGCCAAGCTGTAAACTCGCCGCGCACGGGGGCGCCGGTCGCGTCCCCGTGCAACGGGCATGCGCCTTCCCCGACCGACGGCGCATGCCCGTTGCATTCGCATCCCGCCCGCCCACCGCACGGCGCGGGCGGTCGAAGCGATTGAAAGGAACCCCTCCATGTTGAAGAAAACCCTCGCCTTCGCCCTGTCGGCGGCGCTTTTCGCGTTCTCGCTCGCCGGCTGCGGCGGAAATTCAATCGACAACGCAAAGGCAAGCGATGCCGATTCCCAGGAAAAGACCGAACAGGCGGCCGATGCGCCCGAGGGCGCAAGCGCTGCCCCCATCACCGCCGACAAGGTGGCCGACGGCACCTATCCGATCACCGTAGATTCCAGCTCGAACATGTTCAGGATTGTGGACGCCCAGCTCATCGTGGAAAACGGCTCCATGCACTGCGTGATGACACTTTCCGGCACGGGCTACGGCAAGCTCTTCATGGGCACGGGTGAAGAGGCTGCCGCCGCGAGCGAGGCCGACTTCATCCCCTATGTGGAAAACGCGGAAGGCAAGTACACCTACGACGTGCCCGTTGATGCGCTCGACGAGGACACCGCCTGCGCCGCGTGGAGCATTAGAAGGGAGCGGTGGTACGACCGCACGCTCGTATTCGAATCCGCCGGCGTCGATCTGCGCGCCGACGCACTGAAGTAACGCCATGCGGTCGATTCTTCCCAAGGGGAAAAACAGGAAGCGCCGCAGCATCGCGGCGCGCGCGATCGCCTGCGTTCTCGTCGCCCTGCTCGCGCTTCCCTTCGCGGGGTGCAGTACGAGCCCGAACGCGACCGGTGCCACGGCGGGCTCTCAGGAATACACTGTGAGCGTCTCGCTTTCCGGCGGGTCAGGGCGCGCAAGCATCGCCTCACCAACCACAATTGTGAAGGATGGCGACACCTACACCGCGACCATCACCTGGTCGAGTTCGAACTACGACAAGATGACCGTCGACGGCGTGGACTACGCGCCCGTAAACGACGGAGGCAACTCCACGTTCGAGATACCCGTCACGCTCGACGAGGACATCGCCGTGTCGGCCGAGACCGTCGCCATGTCGACGCCGCACACCATCGACTACACGCTCTACTTCGACTCATCCACCATGAAGGAGAAATCGGGCGACGATGCAAGCGGCGGCTCCCCTGCGGAAACGGCTTCAAGCGCCGCGGCCGACTTCCACAACGCCGATTTGGGCTGCGGCTGGGAGCCGACGGGGACGCTTCAGCTTGAATACGCCAAGCACTTCACTGTCGACGAGTTCGAAGGCGGACTGCGGCTTATCTGCGTTTCGAACGGGGAGCGCTTCCTCGTGGTGCCGCAAGATGCGAAGGTACCTGATGGGTTGAGCTCCGACATCGCGGTCATAAGGCGCCCCGCCGACAAGGTGTACCTCGTGTCGTCGGCGACGATGTGCCTGGTCGACGCGCTCGATGCGAACGACAATATCTTAATGTCGGGCACGAAGGCCGACGATTGCTCGGTCGCAGGCTTCAAAAGCGCGCTCGAAAGCGGGGCGATCGCCTACGGCGGCAAGTACAGCGCACCCGACTACGAGCGAATATCGGCCTCGGGTTGCACGCTCGCCATAGAGAACACCATGATCAACCACACGCCCGATGTGAAGGAAAAGCTGCAGAAGCTCGGGCTCGTCGTGCTCACCGAACAGTCGTCGAGCGAGCCCGAAGCACTCGGGCGCGTCGAGTGGATTAAGCTTTTCGGCGTCCTGTTCGACAAGGAAGACGAGGCCGCGCACCTGTTCAACGAGCAAAAGGCCCGCGTCGAACAAACGTCGGGGCTCGCGTCGTCAGGTAAAACCGTGGCGTATTTCTACATTAACTCGAACGGGGCCGCCGTCACGCGGCGGGCGGGCGACTACGTGGCGCAGATGATCGAGCTTGCAGGCGGCAACTACGCGCTCGATGACGCGCAGACGGCGTCGACGTCAGGTTCGTCAGTAACGCTCGAAATGGAGCGCTTCTACGCGATGGCGAAGGATGCCGACATCATCGTCTACAACGGCACCATCGACGAATCGGTTGCCACCTTGAACGACTTCGTAGGCAAAAACGCGCTATTGTCGCAGTTCAAAGCCGTGAAGAACGGCAACGTCTGGGTCACAAGCGCCGACATCTACCAGCAGATGACTTCTACTGCCGACATTATCGACGAGCTGCACGGGGCGTTCACCGGCGATGACGCGAGCGACTTCCATTATCTGAGGAAGCTCGGCTAGCACCATGAGAAGCCGACTTTCCATGGCATACGACGAATCGGGGCGCGCCGCGCGGTGTCGCGTCGTGACGGCGCTGCTCGCTGTTGCCCTCATCGTGCTCGTCGGGGCCAACCTGTGCATCGGGAGCGTGCTCGTGCCCGCAGACCACATCCCCGGCATCCTTTCGGGCGGCGCGGCCAATTCCATGGAAAGCCAGGTCATCTGGGAGATTCGCCTGCCGCGCGTGCTTTCAGCCGTGCTTCTCGGCGGGGCACTTTCGCTCTCCGGGTTCCTGCTGCAGACGTTTTTCAACAACCCCATCGCCGACCCGTTCATCTTGGGCGTCTCCTCGGGCGCAAAGTTCGTCGTCGCGCTTACGATGATCGTACTTCTGGGCGCGAACCAGGCCATGTCCTCGCCGGCCATGGTGGCCGCAGCGTTTCTGGGCTCGCTTATCACCATCGGCTTCGTGCTCCTCATCGCACGGCGCATAAGTTCCATGGCCATGCTCATCGTGGCGGGCGTCATGGTGGGATACATCTGCTCGGCGGCAACGAACTTCCTCATCGCCTTCGCCGACGACCAGTCCATCGTGAACCTGCACAACTGGTCTTTGGGTAGCTTCTCGGGTTCGAGCTGGGATGACGTCGCGGTCATCGCGGTCGTGGTGATCACCGTGAGCGCATGCGTATTCACGATATCGAAGCCCCTTTCCGCCTTCCAGCTGGGAGAAGCCTACGCAAAAAGCGTCGGCGTGAACGTCGCACGCTTCCGCGTGGTGCTCGTCCTTCTAGCGAGCATGCTCTCCGCCTGCGTGACCGCGTTCGCTGGTCCGGTGTCGTTTGTAGGCATCGCGGTTCCGCATCTCGTGAAGTCGGCGCTGAAGTCGTCGAAGCCCATCCGCGTGATTCCTGCGTGCTTCTTGGGAGGCGCCATCTTCTGCGCGGGCTGCGATTTGATCGCGCGCACGCTGTTCTCTCCCGTCGAGCTTTCCATCAGCGCCGTCACCGCTATCTTCGGCGCACCGGTGGTTATAGCGCTCATGTTGAAGAAGCGGGTGAGGTAGATGGGGGAATTCGTGCCGCGGCCCAAAACGCTCAGAGGGGAGTCGAACCTAGAAACCCCGGTCGAAACGCAGGCTGACGGAGCGCCGCTTTTCCGCATAAGCGACCTGTCGGCGGGCTACGACAAGAAGGTCGTAGTCGAAGGCGTCGATCTGAAGGTTCGCGCGGGCGACGTCGTGGCGCTCATCGGGCCGAACGGCTCGGGCAAGTCGACCATCTTGAAAACCATCACACGCCATCTGGCACCGCTTGCCGGCGCGGTCGAGCTCGATGGGCGAGAGATTTCCCGATGGAAGACGGCGGAGTTCGCAAGGAGCCTTGCCGTTATGCTGACAGATCGCCCCCGGACCGAGCTCCTCACCTGCCGCGATATCGTAGAGGCGGGAAGACATCCCTACACCGGGCGAATGGGCACACTCTCGCCCGACGACCATAGTCGGGTCGATGAGGCCATGAAAACCGCACGTGTGGAAGAGCTCGCCGAGCGCGACTTCATGCAGATAAGCGACGGGCAACGCCAGCGCGTCATGCTCGCACGCGCCATCGCGCAGGATCCGCGTGTGCTCGTGCTCGACGAGCCCACGTCGTATCTCGATATCCGCTACCAGATCGACCTGCTGCGAATACTTCGCCACCTTGCGAAATCGCGGAATGTGGCTGTCATCATGTCCATCCACGAACTCGAGCTCGCGCAGAAAAGCGCCGACAAGGTGATTTGCGTGAAGGACGGCCGGGTCTTCCGCGCCGGCGCACCCGAGGACATATTCACGCGCGAGACGATTGGCGAGCTCTACGGCCTTCAACATGGCACCTTCAACGAGCGCTTCGGCAGCGTGGAAATTGGGCGCCCGCACGGCGATGCGCACACGTTCGTCATCGCCGGCGCAGGTACGGGGTCGGCTGTGTTTCGCCAGCTCATCCGGCAGGGCAAGGCGTTCTACGCGGGCGTTCTGCACGAAGGGGACATCGACTGCGAGCTCGCACGCGACCTGGCAACGGAATGCGTGGCCGAGCGCGCCTTCGAGCCGATCGGGGATAAAACCATAGCCCGCGCCAAAGAGCTCCTCGTCCACTGCGCGCGCCTTATCGTGTGCCCCGCCGCCTTCGGCACCATAAACGCCCGCAACGCAGAGCTCGTCGAGTTCGCACGCTCGCATGGTATCGAGGTCATGCAAGCGTGCGAAGGCGCATCGGAGGATTCCCATGGATACGCCTAGGCGCGGTCCAAGAAATCGTCCGCACCCCCTTTAGGTTGTTAAAAGACCTATTCAGTCCCTATTTCACCGCAACTCAGGGGAGGTAAGGCGCAAGTGCTATTCGAAACGAGATTCCAAACTCGAAAGGCCGCTCAACGTCAGATTATTAGCAACCTCCGAGACACGCTCGATAGGAACCGAGCCGTCAGACAGTGCCCACGTGCGATAGATACCGATAATACCCGACAGCAAAAACGCCAGATAGTAGTCGAACATCTCGTCCTTGAGACCTTGGGGCAGCAGATCGCGATCGGCAATCTCGTGTTCGAGCGGCGCACGAAGACGAGCCATAAAATCATCGAGCGGAATATTCTCGATCAGCTGACGATTGAGCACCAAGTTGTTGCACAGTGCCTCGTTAACGGTTTTAAAGAAGGTCGCCGCCGCGCCAAGAGCGCGCTCGTTGGTGTCACCGTCCATGGAAGCAAGCGTTTTCTCGACCGAGTCGACAATCATCTCCACCACATCGACGGCAATGGCATCGAGCAGGCCGTCAACCGTACCAAAGTGAACGTAAAAGGTCTTGCGGTCGACATTGGCCTCGCGCGCGATGGCACTCACCGTAATGTCTGCCAGCGGCTTTTCCATGAGCAGGCGCTCGAAAGCCGAAAGGATGGCATTACGGCTGCGAATGATGCGACGATCAAGACGCGGTTTGCTGGTTGCCATGGGCGTGTCCCTTCGATATGCGAGCATTCATCAACAGATGAGAGATAATCTACGTAAGAGGATTATCCCCCATACAGCACAAATATGCCCCGCATCATGAAGAACGCACGACTGCCCTACTGCGACTTGGGATGCTTCTTCTTATTGAGTGCCGACGGAGATACGCGAATACCATCGCCTGTCTGGCGCACATAGGCTTTATGAGCCGCCTTAGCGGTCCCAGAAGCCTTCTGAGCGCGCTTCTTGGGATCAACGGTAACAGCATTCGTGGGGTGCGGCTTAGTGGGCGCAGAGGGCGTCTGAGACGTGCGGCCGAGTTTGCGCATCACGCGATCCCAGCGCGCATGGATGCTCTCGTTGTGGGCGCTCTTAAGGCCCAGCAGGGGCGCAGCCAAAATGGTCGGCGCAATAAACGTAATGAGACGCCACAGCAGATAGCCGGCGGTCGAAGCCGACCCAAAGAAATGACCCAAGAACAATGCAAAGCCGCCCTCAGCGCCACCAGTTCCACCGGGCAAGGGGACCGCAGAGCTCAGCAACTGGACAAAGGCGCTCGCGGCCATGACCGAGAAAAAGTCGACCTCGTGGTGGCCAAAGGCAAGCATTAGGAAATACGGAACCAGATAGAAAAACGCGAGCTGCAGCATGGTGATAAACACGGTGAGCAGCATGGAAGAAAAATGTCCGGCTGAAAGCTTGAACTTCTCGGAGAAGGAGTAGATCTCGCCATCGACAAACGTGCGCCATCCCTCGATCTTAGTGGCCGAGACACCAATGCGCTCAAGCCAATTGATGATGCAGTGGGCGACGCGCGTGACGGTCTTAGGCATGAGCGCGACGGCGAAGATGCCAAGCAAGATGCAGCAGTGCCCACCAAAGCTAAAGACGCACAGCAGCGTCATGTCGCCATAGCGCTCGGCAAAAAACGGCATGCGAGCAAGCAGTAGGATAGCGCCCCAGGCAACGAGGCCAAACTGATACACGATAAAGCGCGTGAATTGCGTGGCTCCGGCCTCGCCGACATTTTGGCCCGCCTTGGTCAGGCGGTAGATCTGAGCAGGAGTCGAGCCCATCATCATAGGTGTGAGGTTGCCAAAGAAGATGCCGCTCGCCTCGACCGAAATGAGGTCGCGAATGCCGACGGGTGAATTGGGGTCGAGCCAGACAGCGATCGCATAGGCCACAATGCCAAAGAACAGGTACAGGAACATGCAAAAGCATGCAGCAGCGAGCCAAGGCGCCTGGACGCTCGACATTGCGGCCCAGAACTGCCCCATCTGCCCGGTTACCACCAGATAGACGATATAACCCACCAGCACGACGCCGATAAAGATGGCGCCGCGGCGTGCGCTCTTATTGTCATCTCCGCCCGAGGCCTCAACCTCGACCTGGGGCTTAGAAGTATGCTGAGAGGACTCCGTCATGAGACTCCTTCTAACAGTCAAAATATCTTGGATATTGTACCCGTAAGGGCCATAAGCAGAACGCAAAGCTCTGGTTCAAACGGGAATTGCAGACGGTTGTTTGAAAATAAAAAACCCGGCCTTCCATGGGAAGTCCGGGTATCAGATGCGTGGTAGCCCGTACCAGATTCGAACTGGTGATCTCCGCCTTGAGAGGGCGGCGTCCTAAACCGCTAGACGAACGGGCCACATGACATCTGCACTGCCGTGCTGCGAGGAAATATATTACGGGACAAAAAACGTCAGCGCAAGAAGAAATTCCAAATTGCCGAAAAATTGTCGGCAGGTTATGGAACACACAGGTAAACTGGGTAGCTAATTCAAGTTGAGATGGACCAAAAGAGCTTCGCGCTCGTTGGGAATGTTGTCTTCGATCACGGCGTCGAGGGCGGAGTTGAGAAGCTGACCCAGTTCCGGCCCGGGCTTGACTCCGGCGCGGATCAGGTCGCCGCCGTTGATGGCGAGCATCTTAAGCGTATAGGGCTCCCCCGCCTCCAGTAGCTCGTGCGCCAGCGCGCGCATTTCCTCAATCGTCTCGACGTAATAGAAGCACGACGGGGCCTTGCCAAGTGTGTCGGCACGCTTGAGGTCCATGAGCTCGTCAATCAGGCGGGCCGTGTCGACGCCCTCGCCCGAAAGCGCTCGCATCATATTGAGGAGACAAGTACGCTCAGGGCGCAGCGGCTTGTCATGGTATTTGATGAGCAGGCACACGTCGCGCACCAAGTCGTGCGAGAGCGCCAGGCGATCCATAATGACGCGCGCCTTCTTGGCGCCGAGCTCTGGATGACCGTAGAAGTGTCCGCTGCCGGCGTGATCTACCGTGAAGCACTCGGGCTTGGACACATCGTGCAAAAACGCCGCCCACATCAGGCTCGACGAGGGCGCGACGCCGTCACACAACGCGAGCTCCCCCGCCACCGTCAGCACACGGGCGATATGCTCGTAGACGTTAAACGCATGATAGACACTGCGTTGATCAAACCCGCGACCCGCTGCCAACTCGGGCACAGCGGCGCAGATGAGCTCGGGATAGCGGAGCATCGCGTCTCCCCCATGACCGGTCGAAAGAACGCCCTCGAGCTCAATACCCACACGCTCACGCGCCACGGCATCGAGCAGCGGCGCGCACTCGGCAAGCGCGCGCTTAGTCTCGGGCTCAATCATAAAGTCTAGGCGGCAGGCAAAGCGTACCGCACGCAGCATGCGCAGGGCGTCCTCGTTAAAGCGACGCTTGGGATCGCCGACAGCGCGAATCAGCTTGCGCTCCAAGTCACCCTGGCCGTTGTAGCGGTCGACAAGCCCACGCTCGGGATGCCAGGCCATGGCGTTGACGGTAAAGTCGCGGCGCGCCAAATCGTCCTCGAGCGAGACGGCACGCTCCACACTCTGGGGATGGCGACCATCGGTGTAAAAGCCATCCAGACGGTACGTGGTGACCTCGATACGCTCGCCATCGGAAATAGCCGTGATTCCGCCAAATTTAATGCCCGACTCCACGACCGCGATATCAGCGGCCTCGAGCGCCGCCTTGGACTCCTGCCACAGGCCGCTACAGCACATATCAACATCGTGGCTGGGGCATCCCATCAGGGCGTCGCGCACCCAGCCGCCAACGTACCAAGCCTCAAGACCGGCTGCCTCGAGCGCACGCAGAACACGAATGGAGGCATCGGACGGTTGCGTACCGTTGAGCGAAACATTGCACATGCCTATGGCCTCCTGCACTTGCGAGCGTTAATCGATGGTTCTCAAGAAGTCTAACAAGAAACAAGAAAGCGCGCACACGCAATCGCGCCGTCGATTCAATAAAACGAGAAAGCAGACGCCACATACGTCCAGCGCACAAAAAACACCCGCCTCGGAGATCCAAAGCGGGTGTTCTGCAACGATTTTTCGATGCGGCTAGCAGACCTGACGAACTTCAATGTTCTTCTTGTATTCGTCCACCTTGGCAAAGTCGCCCAGGCCCGGGCACTCGACCACGTTGGCGCCAGTGGCCATCGAAAGGCGCAGGGCGTCCTCGACGCGCTCGGGGGCGTCGTGCCACACGGACAGGAAGGCAGCGAGCGAGGAATCGCCGGCGCAGACGGTCGACAGCAGCTTGACCTCAAAGGTGCGGTTGGCAAACCAGATATGCTCGCCGTTGGAGAAGTACGCGCCGGCGCCACCGAGTGTCAGCAGCACGTTCTTGGCGCCCTTGGCATGCAGCTCGGACATAGCGCCCTTGACGGACTCATCGTCGCCACCGCTCACCTTAATGCCAAAGATGTCGAGCAGTTCGTCGTCATTGGGCTTGATAAGCAGTGGCTCCAGAGCAATGAGGTCTGCCAGCTGATGGCTCGAGATGTCGAGGACGAACTCGGCCCCCTTGGCCTTGACACGGCGCAGGACCTCGGCCAAGAAGCCCTCGGAAGTGTTGGGAGGCAGCGAGCCACTGATGACCAGGCAGGTCATGTCATCGAGCGAATCGATGAGCTCAAACATCTCCTGCTCGTTGGCCTCGTTGATAGCGGCACCGGCGTTGACCATGTTGTACTCGGTGTCGGGGCCGGCGTTGAGGAACACATTGACGCGCGTAATGCCGTCGGTCCACACGGGCTTGACGGGCACGCCCAGGGCCTCGGCGCCCTTAACGATAAACTCGCCCGAGAAACCAGCGAAAAAGCCCAGGATCGTGGTGTCGACGCCGTAGTGGTCGAGCGTAAACGAGACGTTGAGGCCCTTGCCGTTGGGCGTGTATACGGCGTTGCGGGTACGCGTGACGGTATTGGCAGCAAGGCCGTCGCAGGCGATGTTGTAGTCAATGGCGGGATTTGCAGTGAGCGTGTAAATCATGAATGTTCCTTTCACGAAGCAACGTGTTAATGAAAGTATATTCCACGCATCGGTAAAAGGCTAGGACAACTCGGTGAACGGTGTGGATGCGATGAAGTACGGCAGGACACCTCTCCCCCATGGCGGAACAAAAAAGGCGCCCCGGCCGAAACCGGGGCGCCGCATGCGCACGAATATGTCGCGTTTCGATTACTGACGATCGAGTTTGCGGACAGCAACGCGCTTGCTGTACTCGTCGACGTGACCGAAGTCGCCAATGCCGACGGACTCGGCAACGTTGGCGCCGGTGGCCATAGCGAGCTTCATGGCCTCCTCGACGTTGTCGCGATCCCTGTACCACTTGTGCAGGAACGCAGCGAGGGTGCAGTCGCCGGCGCAGACGGAAGAGACCAGCTTGATGTTGAACTCACGCTTGGCGTACCAAATATCCTCGCCGTTGGAGAAGTAAGCGTCGCCGCGGCTACCACGGGTGAGCAGCACGTTCTGAACGCCAGCGTCGTGAGCCATCTTCATGGCAACGCGGACCTCGTCGTCGGTGTCGACCGGCACGCCGAAGATGGCCTTCATCTCGTGATGGTTCGGCTTGATGAGCAGCGGCTTCTTGTGAGCGAGCTCCTTGAGCTTGTCGGAGGACAGGTCCAGGACGACGTCGGCGCCACGAGCCTGAGCGTGCTCCATGACCTGAGCCAGGAAGTCGGGCGTAGCTTTGGGAGGCACGGAGCCGGAAACGATCAGGCACTCGAGATCGCCCGCGGTGTCCAGGATGTTGTAGAGCTCCTCCTGGTGCTGCGGCGTGATCGGGGCGCCGGGGTTCAGGATGCCGTACTCGTGCTGGCCATCGTTGACGTAGGTGTTAATGCGCGTGATACCGTCGGTCCAGACCGGGCGGCAGAGGCAACCCAGGTTCATGACCTCCTCGACGATAAACTTGCCCGTGAAGCCAGCGAAGAAGCCGAGCGCGACGGTGTCGACGCCCATCTTCTTAAAGGCGAAGGACACGTCGAGGCCCTTGCCGTTAGCCGTGTAGCTGGCCGAGCCGGTGCGGACGTTCTCGTCGGGCTCGAGCGGAGAGCTCGAAACCGTCATGTCGACAGCCGGGTTAGCGGTTAGCGTGTAGAACATTTACAGTACCCCCTGTATATGTGAGGGCCGCGTGGCCGGCCCATTCCAACCACGCGGTTACCTCTGATACCAAATTAGCGAGCTGCGGACTCGAGCAGTGCCTTGACCTCGGCGGCGGTGTTGCAGGCGAGCGCCTTCTCGGCGAGCTCGTCGCACTCGGCCTTGGTCCACTGGCTGATGGTCTTGCGGGCGCGCAGGATCGACGGAGCGCTCATCGAGAACTCCTCAAGGCCCCAGCTGATCAGCAGCGGCTCGAGCAGCGGATCGGCAGCGGCCTCGCCGCACATACCGACCATGATGCCGGCCTTCACGCCGCTCTCGATGATGTTCTTGAGCGAGCGGAGCACGGCGGGATAGTACACCTGGTACAGGTTGGAGATGGTGTCGTTACCACGGTCGGCGCACATGGTGTAGCCGATCAGGTCGTTGGTGCCGATGGAGAAGAAGTCAGCGACCTCGGCCAGACGGTCTGCGAGCAGCGAAGCGGCGGGCGTCTCGACCATGATGCCAACCTCGATGTTCTCGTTGAACTTGCGACCCTCTTCAGTCAGCTCGGCCTTGCACTGCTCGACGAGCTCCTTGACAGCCAAGACCTCCTCGACGCAGGTGACGAGCGGGATCATGATCTTGACGTCACCGAAGGCGCTTGCGCGCAGCAGAGCGCGGAGCTGGACCTTGTACTGGTCGGGATTGGCCAGGCAGTAACGCACGGCGCGGAAGCCCATGAAGGGGTTATCTTCCTTGACCATGTGCAGATACGGAATCTCCTTGTCGCCACCCACATCGAGCGTGCGGATGATGACCGGAGCGCCCTTGAGCGCGCTGGCGACCTTACGGTAGGCGTTGAACTGCTCCTCCTCGGAAGGAAGCTCGGCAGAGTCCATGAACAGGAACTCGGAGCGGAACAGACCGATGGCCTCGGCGTCGTGATCGAGCGCGTTGGGCACGTCATCGGGGTTACCGATGTTGCAGGCGATGATCTTCTTGATGCCATCGGCAGTCACGGACGGCTTGCCACGGAAGGCCTCGAGGGCTGCCTTCTCGGCAGCGAAGGCCTCGGCCTTGGCGGTGTAGGCAGCGAGCGTCTCCTCGTCGGGATCGGCCTCGACGATACCCTTGCCACCGTCGACGACAACGGTCATACCGTTGCGCAGCGCGGTGCAGCTGTTGGAAACCGAAAGGACAGCCGGGATCTCGAGGGCGCGCGCAATGATCGCGGAATGCGACGTGCGGCCACCGGTCTCGGTGACGATACCGGCAACGTGGGCCTTATCGATCGTGGCGGTCATGGACGGCGTAAGGTCGTGCACGACAACGACGGTGTTCTCGGGCAGGACGGAGAGGTCGACGACCTCCTTGCCCAGCAGCTCGGCCAGAATACCGGTGCGGATGTCGGCGATGTCGGCCGCGCGCAGACGGAACATCTCGTCGTCCATGGACAGGAACATGTTCTCGAACATGGTCGAGGTGTCCATGAGCGCCTGCTCGGCGCAGGTACCGCCGTCAATGGCGGCGTTGATGGCGTCGGTCATACCCGGATCCTGAGCCAGGACAATGTGTCCGCTCATGATCTCGGCCTCGGCCTCGCCCACCGTCTCCTTCATGTGGTCGGCCTGAGCCTGGGTCTTCTCGCAGAAGACCGAAAGAGCGGTCTGATAGCGCTCCTTCTCTGCTGCCGAATCAGCAACCTCGTGCGGCTCAAACGTCAAGTCGGGATCGACGGCGACCATGACGGTGCCGATGCCGATGCCCTCGGAAGCGTTGACTCCCTGATACATTCCCATTCCTCTCTCCGTGTCATGTGATAAAGCGTTTTGCCATATCCATGACAAAAGAGCGCAGCTACCTTACAACAGGTCACTGCGCCCCCAAATATGAACTTAGTTGTTCAACATGCGACCCGTTTGAGTTCTACTCGCCAAGACCGCTCTTGATGAGCTCGATGGCAGCAGCCAGAGCCTCGGCCTCGTCAGCGCCGTCGCACTTGACCTCGACCTCGGTGCCGCAGGGGATACCAGCAGCCATGAGAGCCATCGGGGACTTGCCGTTGACCTCCTTCTCGGGGGTGACGACCGTCACGTCACAGGCGTACTTGCCCATGGTGGAGGCAAACAGACCAGCCGGACGCATGTGCAGACCCTGAGGATTAACGAGGGTAGCCTTCTCAGAAACCATAATTGACTCCTTTTTGTGTTTAACCCCTGTCATGCATGTGGCAGGAGTCAGATTCACGACGTTGTTTATATTAACTCACATCAAACGGTTTTTCATTATGTTTCAGACAAATTATTGGACAGATGTGTTTGTCGTCCACTTGCTCGCCCACAGGGGCCCGTGCGCGGCCTGTGAGATTTCCTGCTCTACAGTCCTGCTCGCACGAAGAGCACATTAAGTGCTCTTCGGCTCGTGCGGAACTCGCGATAAATCTCACAGGCCGCGCACGGGCCCCTGTGGGCGAGCAGGCTGCGGAAACCCAGTAGGTCCAAAGTAATATCGTGCGAACGGAATTCTGGCTGATGAACTGTTCGCGACAAAGGCTCGATAGGTAGCCCCTTCTATACCCTTTTATAGGTTGCGGTGAAATAGGGACTGAATTTGGGGTTGAATCGTTTAAACAGTCCAAATTTCACCGCAACTTATGGGAGGGATAGAAAAAAGGCGGAGACCCTGGAGAGGGGCTCCGCCTTTGTTACAGGGGGCGATGTTATTCGCGTACCGTGGAGTTAGACCAGGCGGGCGTTGATCGTCTTGGCGATCTCGGCGGCGTCGGTGGAACCCTTAACGGTGGCACGGAAGTCCTCGTCCATGAGCGCCTCGGCAACCTTGGACAGGATCTTGAGGTGCGTGGTGCCGGCCTGTGCACCCGGAATAAGCAGAGCGATAGCCACGTTGACGGGAGCGCCGTCCATGGTGTCCCAACCGGTCACGCCGGACTCGTCCTTGACGACGATGACGGCAGCCTCGGTAATGGCGTCGGACTTGGCATGCGGGATGGCGAAGCCCTCCATCATGCCCGTGGTGCCCTCGGCCTCGCGGGCCAGGAAGGCGTTCATCACGGCGTCGGAGTCGCTGGCGATACCGGCCTTGACAGCCTGGTTGGAAACGAAGCTCAGAGCCTCGTCACGAGAAGCGAAGTCCTCGGCGACAAAGACGTTCTCGACCTTCACGAAGTCGGCAGCCTCGGACTTGGGGGCCTCGACGGCAGCGGCCTTGGGGGCCTCAACCGGCTTGGCTGCAGGAGCGGCCTTCTGATTCTTCTCGAAGTCGTACTTCTTGAAGGCCACGAACAGGATGCCACCGACCACAGCGCCGATGAGGATCGCGAGGACCCACAGCGGACCGTTCTCGACAACGGGCAGGACCAGGAAGCCACCGTGAGGCGCCGGATCGTGAACGTTGAACATAATGGTCAGGATCGAAGCGATAGAGGAACCGAGCATCATGATGGGCATGACGGGCCAGATGTTCTTGGTCATGAACGGAATGGCGCCCTCGGTGATGTGGGTGCAACCAAGGATGAGGTTGACGACACCGGCGTCGTGATCCTCCTGGCTGAAGTACTTCTTGCCGACAACGACGGCAAAGGTGGTGATCAGCGGCGGAACGATGCAGGCGGCGGAGACGGCAGCCATGAAGTTGGTGCCGAAGTTGTAGGTATCGGTGCCAACACCGGCGGCCAGAGCCTCGGTGAGCATAGCGGTACCAGTGACATAAGCAGCCTTGTTGACCGGGCCACCCATGTCAAAGGCGCACATGCAGCCGATAGCAAGACCCAGGACAACGGCGCCAGAGGCGGACAGGCCCTTGAGGAAGTCCATCATGGCGGTGTTGATGGCAGCCATGGGACCGGAAATGCCGAGCATGACCAGGCCGACGATAGCCGTCGAGAACAGCGGGTACAGGAAGATAGCCTTGAGGCCGTCCAGGTTCTTGGGCAGGCCGGCAAAGACCTTCTCGAGCAGCAGGATGACATAGCCGGCGAGGAAGCCGCCGACGATGCCGCCCAGGAAGCCGAAGCCCACGCCGGCGCCACCGGCGTCGATCATGCCGGTCTCGGCGTTAACAGGCAGGCCCTGGATGGCGATCATACCGGCAACAAAGCCGGGGACGAGCGCCGGGCGCTTGCCGATGGATTCGGCGATGTAGGCGGAAAGCACCGGAACCATAAGGTTCATGGCGATGCCGCCGATGATCTTGAGCATCGCAGCAAAGCTGTTGTAGTCAGACGCAGTCGAATCGAAGGACGTAATGCCCCAAAGGAACGAGACGGCGGTCAGAACACCACCGGCAACGACGAAGACCAACATGTGGCTGACGCCGTTCATGAGGTGCTTGTAGATGATGTGGCCGATGGACTCCTTCTCCTCGACCTCGTCCTCGACATCGGCAGCGGCTGCAACCGTGCTGTCGCCCTTGGCGGCGAGCGCGCGGTCAATCAGCTTACCGGCGGCCTCAACGGACAGGGCCTTGGAAACACCAACGGAAACCATGGGCTTGCCGGCGAAACGCTCAGCCTGGACATCCTTATCGGCTGCGACGACGACGGCCTTGGCACCAGCGATCTCACTCTTGGTGAGCTCGTTCTCGACACCGACCTGGCCATGAGTCTCGACCTTAATGGTCAGACCGCGCTCGGCAGCTGCCTTCTCCAGCGCCTCCTTCGCCATGAAGGTGTGCGCAATGCCGGTCGGGCAACCGGTCGCGGCGATGATGTCAAACTTAGCCATGTGTCCCTCCTTCTTGAGTACAGCGCCCGCGGGCGCTCCCCTACACGCGCTTCGATGCGCGTTTTTCCACAACTGAAAGATACCAACCTACCGTCCTCGTGAGAAGAGCCATGGTGCAATTCTCCGGTGAAAGGTTCTTTCATAACCGTAAACGGTAAGTGAAAGTTTACCATCAACACTTGAAACGGCAAGGTGTATCTTGTAATTGAAAATCCCCCTATACTATGGCATTACAAAACGAGTCCGATTTTCATGCCAACCAGGAGCCATCCATGACCGATAGTAGCAAGAGCGCACTTTCCCTCATTAGTACCCATCAGGGATACAGCGAGTCCGAGCAGCGCATTGTCGACTATATATTGGAGCACCAGTCCGAGGCGCCGCGTCTGACGGCCGCCCAACTTTCGCGTGCCGCCGCCACGTCAGAGGCGACCGTTTCGCGCTTCTGCCGCAAGCTGGGCTTTGGTAGCTTCCGCAGCTTTCAGTTTTCGCTGGCGAGGGATTTGGAAAGCCAGCGCAACGAGGGCCTGACCGACGAGGTCTCGCTCGACAATATGGAGCAGAGCCTCAAGAACATCCTGGCTGCCAAGGTGAGTGAGCTTAATGCAACCATCGACGGGATCGACCACGATACGCTGGCGGCTGTTGTGCATGCCCTTAAGCATGCAGGGGTTATTGAGTTTGCGGCTGTGGGCAATACGAACGCGGTCGCGCTCGATGCGACGTTTAAATTTTCGCAGCTGGGCCTGCGCTGCATGGCGAGCACCATTAGCGAAACATCAATCGGCTTTGCGCTCACGTTGCGCCCGGGCGACGTCATCGTGCTAATCTCAAACTCCGGCAAATCGCGCCGTTTGAATCGCATGGCAAAAGCGGCTCGTGACTGCGGCGCAACCGTAGTCGTCATCAGCAGCGACAGCAAATCCCCGCTCGCGCGTCTGGCAGACTACACTTTTAATACCGTCAACCACGAAGCACTACTGACGACGGGCGACTTTGCGTTCTCCAAGATCAGCGCCACGATGATCATCGAAGTCATCTACAACTTCCTGCTGCCCGAGATTGAAGACGCGCGTGAGCATATCAGCTACTACGAGGAGCTCATCCAGCCGGATAAGGTCGTGGAGTAGGTTTTAACAGGGGCCGTAAAGTACCGTTCCCGCAAAACTATGCCGGTTTACTACGATGAAATCGGAATATGCGACCACATCGCGTTTTAAAAGAAAACCGCAGGCGTTCTACCTGCGGTTTTCTTTTTGCAATTTTTGTTGTGCTCGAGCTACGCCGATTCATCGTAGTAAACCGGCATAGTTTTCTGACGGTCGGGCCAAAAAACGAGTGGTGGGATACGCCCTAACCCCGTGCTTCCTCGAGCATCTGCCTGGCGTGTGCCAGGCTTGCCTCCGATCGGTCGCCGCTCAACATGCGGGCGATCTCGGCGGTACGCGCTTCGCCGGTTACCTCGTCCAAATGCGTCTGGGGAACATCGCCCGGTTCCTTGCTGACAACATAATGCTTGTCGGCCATGACGGCGACCTGCGCCAGGTGGGTTACGACAATAACCTGATGCGTAGCGGCGAGATCTGCCAGCACGCCCGCGAGTGCACGCGCCGTGGAACCGCCGACACCAGCATCGACCTCGTCAAACACCAGCGTATCGACACCGTCCGCGTTACCGAGGACAACCTTGCTTGCCAACATGACGCGGCTGAGCTCGCCGCCCGACGCAATGCGGCGCAGGGGGCGCGGCGTCAAACCGGCACCGCTGCGGTATAGCAGCTCGTAGCTCGAAGGACCAACGGGCGTCCACTCAGCACGGGGAAGATCGCGCGACTCCCAGACGAGCTCGGCGCCGCCCATCTCCAGGCGAGCCATCTGGCGGCCAACCTCGTGGCAAAAGCGCGGGGCCGCCGTATTGCGCGCACGTTTGAGCGCCTTGGCAGCGGCAAACAACTCGCGCTCGGCGCTCCCGAGTGCCTCACGCGCCTTTTTGATCTGTTCATCGCCATCATCGACCAGGGACAGCAGCTCTTGCGAACGATCACGCATGGCAAAGACATCGTCCATGGTGGGACCCCACTGACGCAAAAGGCCCTTGAGGTCGGAATACCGCTCACGCATGCAAGCGAGCTCGCACGGATCGAAGGCGACGCCATCGCGATAGGCACGAAGCTCGTTCGCGCAATCCTCAAGGGAGATACAGACATCCGAAAGCGCATCGGCAATGTCGCCCAGTTTGCGATCGACGGTAGCCATTCGGGATAGCTCTGCCACGGCGCTGTTCACGGCATCGAGCGCTCCCCCTTCAGAGGCAAGCGATGCATGGGCATCGTTAGCCGTGGCAACAAGTACCTCAGCATGTTCGGAGCGCGGCAGCAGTTCCTCGAGTTCCTCATACTCACCCGGCTTGGGGTCGACCTCAGCGATGCGCTCAAGGGCAAAGCGCGCCTCCTCGACGCGGCTCCCCTGCGCACGCGAGGCCTCTTCGACACGTCGAACCTCCTTGGCGGCAGCGCGCGATGCCTTAAAGCAGGCGCGGTACGCATCCAGCGCCTCGAGCGCAGAGCGCCCCGCCCACGCATCGACCATCGCAACGTGATGCGCCGGATCGAGCAAGCGTTGGTGCTCGTGCTGGCCGCACAAATCCATCATCACGCCAACGCGCTCCGAAAGCTCGCGCACGCTGGCGATGCGGCCGTCAATCTTCACGCGACTTCGGCCCTCGGCAGAAAGGCTGCGCCGGACCGTGAAGCCTTCCGTGTCGTGCGGCCCGTCGAAGAGTCGCGCCTCTACGCTCGCGTGCGCCTCGCCCTCGCGCACCGTCGAAGAATCCGCGCGCTCGCCCAAAATAAGCTTAAGAGCCGAGAGCAGCGCGGTCTTGCCGGCGCCGGTCTCGCCAGTCAGGACAGTCAGACCGGCACTCGGCACCAGCGTCGCCTCGCGAATGAGTGCAATGTTAGAAACCTGCAGCTCATCGATCATGACGGACTCCGTAGAATACGCGGCTCACCGAGTTATAGAAGCTCTCGGGACCGTAATCGAGGAGCAGCACATCTCCGGGCCCGCGGCGCACAGCCACGCTCTCAACGGTGCCATCGCAGGTAATAAACTGTCCATCGATAGCGATCGCCGGAACGCTCGGACGGTCATCAGACATAAAGATTTCGACGACATCACTCGGCGAGGTCAAAAAGGCACGAGCCTGAATGGTGTGCGGCGCAATGGGTACGCAGACCATGCCCGTATAGTCGGGGCTCACGATGGGGCCACCGGCACTGAGCGCGTACCCCGTAGAACCAGTCGCTGTGGACACGACCACGCCGTCGCCACGCAGTCGATCGATATGGTGACCCGACACCGTGATGTCGAACTCGACCATATCGGACAGGGGGCCGCGCGTAAGCGCCATGTCGTTGAGGGCGAATGTGCGCACGACATCCTTCGTACCGTCTTCGCGCACGGACACGATATCCGCGGCGATGGTAGCGCGACGGCTCACGTGCAGCTCGCCGGACAGGGCGTCGCTCACGACCTGCAGAATGTCGCGCTCCTCGGGACTCGCAGCAGTTAAAAAGCCAAGGTGACCATAGGAAAGACCCAAAATGGGAATCTCGCGGTAGTTGAGGATACGTGCTGCACGAAGCAGTGTGCCGTCGCCGCCGAGCGTAATGACCAGGTCGGCATCGTCAACATCGGGCGTGCTCTGGATCTTGGAGCGCTGGTCGGCAGCCCATGCGACCTCGTAGCCCTGGCGCGAAAGCCAAAGCTCGAGCATCAGGCCGCTCTCGACCGCCTCTTGCTTGTAGTAATTGGGAACCAGAAAGACCTTCATAGCGTTGCAGCTTTCTCGCTCAAAACCGATACCTGGGATTGCAGCTCGTCTTGCGAACGGTCGCCGGGGACTAACCTTGTGCCGTACAGGAAAAACTCAACGTTGCCCTTGGCACCATGAATGGGTGACACGCACACATCGACCGGGAACAGGCCCTTGGCAGCAAAGAGTTCAACCGCCGCCACGAGCGTATCGCGGCGGACGGCGGGGTCGGTCACGATGCCGCCCTCGCCCACCAGCGCAGCTGGCGCCTCAAACTGGGGCTTTACGAGCGTGCAAAACGAACCCGAAGGCTTCAGGCACGCCAGCACGGCGTCAATGATATTCGCGATACTCGTAAACGAAACATCGCAGACAGCCAGGTCGATGGCGCCGCCGTAGCCAAGCTCGGGCAGCTGCGTCACGTTGGTGCGTTCATGGAGCGTCACGCGATCGTCTTGGCGCAAGGACCAATCAAACTGGGCGCGACCCACATCGACCGATACGACCGTGGCGGCACCGCGCTTGAGCAGGCAATCGGTAAAGCCACCCGTGGAGCAGCCTACGTCAAGGCAAGCAAGGTCCGACGGATCAATCCCAAACGAATCGAGTGCGCCCTCGAGCTTGAGCCCGCCGCGCCCCACGTAGGGAATGCGACCCTTCACGTGCAACGGCAAGCCGGGCGTCACCTTAAGGCCCGGCGAGGTCAAACGCTCACCGCCACTCGAGACCAAGCCGGCCATAAGAGTGCGAAGGGCATCCGCGCGATCGGCGCAGATGCCCTGTGAAATCAGTTCGTCATCAAGACGCACACGTTTCATGAATGCCATCAACCATTCGTATCCGGAGACGCGGCCTGGCTATCCTTGGATTCATTTGCCGCATCCTCATCGTATTCCTGCTCGAGCTTATCCGCCTCGCGAGGCGTCAGCTCAAACTTATCGACCATGTCGACCGCACGGGAGCCCAGCTCAATCGCCTCGTCAAACAGATCGAGCGACCGCTCCAGGGACGTATCCTTGGAGCGAACGGTCGCGATGATCTGGTCCAAGCGGTCCGAGATCTCATCGAAGTTGCGGACGGAACCCTCTGGCATGGCTACTCCTCGACGGTACCGGTCTCGGCCTCGGTGACCTCGGCATCCTCGTCGAGAACGCCGGCCGCAGCCTGAGCGGCGGCAACCTTGGCGGCAGCCTCGGCGGCCTGGGCCTCCTCGCGCGCACGGTCCTCGGCCAGCAGCTCCTGGTACAGGTCCTCACCCGGCAGCTCCTCGCTGCGAGCAATCTTGCCCAGCACGCCGTTGACGAACGAGGCAGACTGGTCGGTGCCATAGGCCTTGGCAAGCTCGACAGCCTCGTTGATCACGATGGCGTCCGAGACCTCCTCGTCGGTGAGGAAACGCATCTCGTAAACGGCGATACGCAGCAGATTGCGGTCGGCGCCGGGCATGCGCATAAGATCCCAGTTCTTGGCAACGGAGCGCAGAGCGCAGTCGATGCGGTCGATATGCTCGTAGGCACCGCGGCACAGCTCCAACGCATAGGGGTCGAGGGGACCCTTCGAGATCAGGAAATCACCCTCGAGGACGCGCTCGAGCGGGCTGTCCGTGGCCTCGGCCTGGAACAGCAGCTGCAGCGCCTGACTGCGGGCAAGCGTACGCCCGCGATAAACCTTAAGGCTCAAAGGTTACTCCTTGGGGAAAACGAGGCCGTCGATGCAAACGTCAACACGCTCAACCTCAACGCCCACCTGGGCATCGATAGCGGCGACCACGGCGGCGCGAACGGCCTCGGCGAGTTTCTTGAACGGATAGCCAAAGAACACCACGACACGCACGGTGAGTGCGAGCTTGTCGCCAACAACCTCGGCCTCGACCGCCGGCTCGGAAGCCGGGGCCTTGGACGAGAGCATCATGGAGACAAGGTTGGTGGCAAGGTCCTTGACGCCAACGGAGGCGATGCCCTCGACATCGGACACGGCGCGCGAGACGATGGCGGTCAGAACATCGGGCGAAATGCCGATGCCGTCAATCTTGATTTCCTGGGGCATGAGTCCTCCTAGAAGATTTGGTTGCTAGACGCGGGAGACGAACTTGCCGTCGCGGGTGTCAACCTTGATGACCTCGCCCTCGTTGAGGTACATGGGGACCTGGATGACAGCGCCGGTGTCGATCGTGGCCGGCTTGGTGGAACCCTGGACGGTGTCGCCCTTAAAGCCCGGGTCGGTTTGGACGATGGTGGTCTCGATGAACATCGGCGGGGTCACGCCCATGAGCTCTTCGTCGGCGAAAAGCAGCTGGCAGACGTCGTTCTCGCGCAGCCACTTGGAGTTCTCGCCCACCATGTCCTCGGGAACGGGAACCTGCTCATAGGACTCGTTGTCCATGAAGATGTAGTCGGCGCCATCGTTGTAGAGGTACTGGAACTCGCGGGTGGTGAGCATGACGCTCTCGAACTTGGTGCCGGCGTTGCAGGTGTTCTCGACGACGCGGCCGCTCTTGATGTCGCGGGTCTTGTAGCGCACAAACGCGCCGCCCTTGCCCGGCTTGACATGCTGGAACTCGACGATGGTGTAGACCTTGTCCTTGATGCGGAGACCGAGGCCGTTCTTGAAGTCGGCGGTAGAAATGGTAGGCATAGCGACCTTTCTTGTTATGGGCAGAACGCACAAGCGTCCAAATTACATACGATAGAAATTATACACTTGCAGACGGCGCCTGCAGCGAGCGCATAAAAAGAGAACGCGGGGCGCCCGAATTGCTCCGGACGCCCCGCCCCAAAAATCTATCGAAATGGGCTAGCAATCGATGACGTGCAGGTCGTGCGCTGTCTCTTATACACATCTCCGAGCCCACGA